>NZ_JAFCMD010000049.1:0-10985 GCF_018130105.1 Bradyrhizobium sp. AUGA SZCCT0160 | reverse complement strand
TACGCCGCGGGCCAGTTCACCACGCTGTGGTTGCCCAACTATACCGAACAGGTTGTCGCCGGCGTCAACACGTTCGCATTGTCCTACGCCGAGCGGAACGTTACCGCCCCGCGCACCGAGCTCGGACTTCGCGCGGACACCTCGTTCGCGGCCGCCGATGCCGTGGTCACGCTGCGCGGCCGCGCCGCCTGGGCGCACAACTTCAACACCGATCGCAGTGTCAGCGCGATCTTCCAGACGCTGCCGGCCTCCGCCTTCGTCGTCAACGGCGCCGCGCAGGCGCGGAACAGCGCACTGGTGGGCGCGTCCGCCGAAGCGAAATGGCTGAACGGCTTCTCGGTGGCGGCAAGCTTCGAGGGCGAGTTCTCAGACGTCACCGACAGCTACGCCGGCAAGGGCATCGTCCGGTATCAGTGGTAAGGCGCCAGCGCCCTCTTACTTTTTGCCTTTGGCCGCAGGCGCGGCCGCAATGGGCGCACTGGCGCCTGCGTTGGGTGGCGTGGCGCCTGTTTTGCTGGTGTCTTTCCCCATCATCATTGGCCCGCCGGTCTGGGCCGAGGCCAAAGACGATCCCAGGACGAAAAACGCGATTGTCGCCACCGCCACTAGCTTCTTCATGTGAGTCCTCCGGGGACATCCAGGACGTCAAGATCACCAAGGACATGCTCGATCTCGCCAAGCATATCGTGGAGTCGAAGTCCGGGCATTTCGAGCCGGCGAAGTTCGAGGACCGCTACGAAGCAGCACTGCAAGAACTGCTCGACAAGAAACAGAAGGGCCAGCCGATCGTCACAGCGAAGCGAGCCGCGCCCAGCAACGTCTTCAACCTGATGGATGCGCTGAAGGCGAGCATCAAGGGTGACAAGGGTCCGGCCGCAGCCGACAAGCCGTCGAGGAAGACCCGCGCCAAAGCAGCCGCGAAGCGCAAGGCCGCTGATGGTCAAGAAAGGACCATGGAGGAAGAAGAGGACCGGCGGCTGCTGAATTGCGGGATGCCGGACGTACTTCCGTTTCGATCGCCAACGCATTGAAGCGCACGGCCAGCGCTGTCGACAATCGTCTTTGGCTATTGCGCTCCCGCGAACGGGTAAATGCTGAAGCCACCTCCGATGGTTAAATCGACATTCTTCCATCCAACGCGCGGAACCAAGGTGCCAAACCGGTCGCAGCACGTTGGTCAGAAACGGAAGTTGAACAGCTTCGAAAACTCGCTACCAAGGTAACGGTCGCCGAGTTAACGCGAAAATTAGGCCGGTCCCGAGGCGCGGTTACGGCAAAAGCCTTCGAGCTCCGTTTATCGCTCAAATTCCGATGCACCTGGCCAGCGTCGGCTTCAGCCGCGTTCCTATACGGAAAGGGCTCCACATGACTAATGACGCATACGCTGTCGCACACGAGGTGCACGCGCTGCTCCTCTCAGCGCATCCGCGCGCCGGTGACGTCGAGCTGGCCAAAGCTGCCGAGCTTGCCGTGACCAATTTGCGAGGGGATGACAACGTGCAAAACAGCGCTTTTATTGCCATACGGACAGCAAGGGAGGCGATCGATAGCGGCGTCGGGGCGGCCGAGGGCCAGCAATTGTTGTTGGATGCTGTCAGGATCGCCGAGCAGTGGGTGAGGTCTACTTCCCAGTAACGCATCCACGAAGCCAGCGCGAAGCGAATGTCCGTAGTAGTCTTCATGAAAGCCAAACAAGAGTTCATATATCCGACAAGATCTAACCGGGCCTTCAAAAATGGGCGAGTTGCCGTCTTCTAAAAGGAACCGCGCCCGCCGCGGCCGGTTGGAGAAAAAGTAGAGCGGAGGGCTGGTCCTAATGAGTAGGATGAGCTGGGCGATGGGGGCGGCTGTCGTTGTCATCGCCGTGACGGTCCTTTTGTTGATGGCGGGACCATGGAGTCCGAGGTTGGTCGAGAGGGATGCTGTCGGGGTGCCCACCGACGGCCCGCCGCGTCCGTTAGCACCGGGAACACCGATCACCTCCTCCCCTCCTTCTCCACCCCAGGGTCGGGCAAAGTCGCCCTGAAACGGTGATCCACCGCGCCGGGTAAGCCATGTTGCCGCGCGATCAAAACGCACGCGACGAAACGTAGCATTGTATTCTTGTGCGTGAAGGCACGTCCTTTCGACATCGTATCGCCGGTGGCGCGCTCGATAGAGGCCAGCGCATGCTTGAGCTTTGGAACAACTGGTACGACACCCTGGCCTCGGTGGAGGCGCTTGCCACCGTCATCGTCATTGTCCTGGTGGCTGCCGGCGCTATTACGCTGGCGGAAAGTCGGCGGCGATAAACGCGGCGGCACGTTGATATCTGCTAAAGTTGCTGATGCGGATCGCACCCGTCTCGAAGCGTTGCTGAATGAGTCCGCGGTCGATCTGCATGTCCCCAGTGCGGCGTGGCATGTGCGGTCGATAAACGGGTGGCCCGCCCAATTCTGGGGCCGGCAAAGATCCAAGTGGTGGGGGCGCTTGGCCCAATGAAGATAAAAACAAACTAAGGGAATCGATTCCCCCTCCTCAACCTATGCTTGCTGGACAAGCGAATGTAACACCCTAACCGCGGCCTCCCGGTCCTCCACAGGTACAAACAGGCTGAGCGAGTGCGGCGACAACACGTACATGTCGGGGACAATCCCGTGATGTCCGAGAATCTGCAACGCCCTGAACGGCAATTCCGACGAAACCGCGCCGAAGCAGGTCAGACTCACCGAGCTTGAGGCCTCGCGCTGCTGGCGCAGATCCTTGCTTCGCTCCAGCGTGCGCAACAGGGCGTCGAGCCACTCTGAATCAGATGCCACGGTCATGCTGGTTTTTCCCACGCTGAAGCTTGAGGCGAGCAGCTGCGGCCAGGACAGGCTGTTTTGCTTGAGATGCTGCGCGAATTTCTCGAAACCGTGATTAAGATCTTTGGAATCGATTTCCACATGCTCAATGCGAGCCATCGAGTTGACGGCCAGAACCTTTCCGTTTTCCATGCCTGCAACCTCTTTCATCACTTGCGTGCTGTTTTCAGCGCCGCCCCACTGCTTGAGAACCAGAGGCACATCCTGACTTTGCGCCAGCTCCAGGCTGCGGAAATGCAGATCTTTGCACCCCAGAAGCACATTTCGGACAGGGATGCGAAGTCCACTTGCCGCAGGGGCTTTGCATCCGGCACGATACGCGGATCGGCCGAACAAACTCCGTCGACATCTTTGATGATTTCACAGCGTTCGGCCTTCAGCGCAGCGGCCATCGCAACGGCCGTAGTATCACTGCCGCCCCGGCCGAGGGTGGTGATTTCCCTGGTCGCCGGGTTCACGCCCTGAAATCCTGCCAGCACCACAACGCGCCCACGATCAAGTTCTTCACGCACGCGAATGGGTCGTACATCCAGAATGCGTGCGGAGGAATGGGAGCCGTCGGTCATCACGCCCGCCTGGCTGCCGGTGAAGCTGATCGCGGGCACGTTGAGATCGGAAAGCGCCATGCTCATCAGGGACATGCTGACGCGCTCACCGGTCGTCAGCAGCATGTCGAGTTCACGGCGATTGGGAGTCGGGCTTACCTGATAAGCCATCTGGATCAATTGGTCGGTGGTCTTGCCCATGGCGGAGACGATCGCCACGACACGATGTCCACGGCCATGCAGGTCGGCGAGACTGCGCGCAACCGCACGAATTTTCGCCGGTGTTTCGAGGCAGACACCGCCATATTTTTGCACGATGATGGGATGGTTGCGCATCTAACCTCGCTGGGAATCCTCGCTCGCCTCGCCCATCGAACAGACCCCGCCTATCCATGTGCCGACGACTTCAAAGTTCGGTTTGAAGGCGACAAGGTCCGCGCGGTATCCGGGCGCGATCCGTCCAAGCTCGGCGTCCAAGCCCAGAAACGCCGCGGGCGTCCGAGAGGCCATGATAAGAGAATCGACAAGGGAGATTTCGAGCAGCGCAACAGCGTTGCGCACCGCCTCGATCATGGTGAGGTGAGCGCCCGCGAGTGTGCCATTCGGGCCAGTCAGGCGATTTTCGTGCAATGTGATCCGCCTTCCGTGCAGCATGAATTGCCGGTCGTTCGTGCCCGCCAATGGCATGGCGTCGGTGACCAGCATCAATCGATCCCGGCCCTTGCAGCGGAAGGCAACACGCAAGCCGGCCGGGTCAACGTGGATGCCGTCGCAGATGATCCCTGCAAACAGCCGGTCATCCCCGAGCGCGGCGCCCACCAGGCCCGGCTCCCGGGCGTTCAACTGCGACATGGCGTTGAACAGATGAGTCACCCCCGAGACACCGCGATCGACCGCCTGCCCGATTTCCGCTGCGGTGGCGTCGCTGTGGCCGGCCGCGATACGCAACCCGACGCCGTTCAATTCATCGATCATGGACGCCGGCACGCATTCCGGGGCCAAGGTCACAATAGAGCGGCCGCGTTCCCCAAAACTTTTGATCGCGGCGAGATCACGCCGGTCGGGCACACGGATCTCGGCCTCCGGATGAATGCCCTTGCGCAACCTGTTGAGCGCGGGTCCTTCCAGATGAAATCCGAGAACGCCGGGAATCTTCAGACAAGCCTGGGCGACTGCGGCCAATCGCTCGATGACCTCGGTGCGATCGCTGATGAGGGTCGGCAAGCAGCCCGTGGTCCCCGCCTTGCGATGCGCTTCGACGATGAGCCGCACGCCGGCTTCCGTGGGCAGGTCGTTGAGAAGAACGCCTCCGCCTCCGTTCACCTGGATGTCGACGAATCCGGGTGCAAGGATCGCATCTGACGGCAATTGGATGGACGCGCGAGAGGCGGCCTCACTGAGGCTGACACTTTCAATCCGGCCATTCGAGATCCCGACCGATCCAGCCCCGCGCAGCTCGATGCCATCAAAAATGTGCTGCGCCGCAATCGTAAAAGAGGAAGAACCATCGTGGCCCATCAGCATTGATCCGAGAATGACAGTTGCGGCCTCGTGAGGCGAGCGCGCTACAAGACTTCGTATGTCCAGCCGGGTGTTTTGGGTGGACCCGGAGCGGAACCTTTGCGTTAAGTTTTCATGGCAGCAAAAGGTACCACGTATCTCGGCATTGATGGGGGCGGAACCCAGTGCCGCGCACGGATCGAGGACGAAAGCGGCAGGGTGCTCGGTGAGGCGAGCTCGGGGCCTGCCGCGACGCGGATTGGCGCCGAGAAGGTCTGGCGGGCCATTTTTGAGGCTACTGAAGCGGCAGCCGCGCAGGCCGGACTGGCTCACGAGGATTTCGCGCGAATGCGCGCCGCAATGGGCTTGGCCGGCCTTGGCCGCCGCGGTGCAGAGGCGGCGCTCAGCAAGATCGCACATCCATTTGCCTCCGTCATCTTCATTAGCGATGGTGTGGCGGCCTGCCTCGGCGCCCATAGCGGCTCGGACGGGGCCATCGTGGTAGCCGGCACAGGCTCGGTGGGCGTCGGCCTGATCGGCGGCCGGGAAATTCGTCTCGCGGGTTACGGCTTTCCCGTGTCGGACGAAGGCAGCGGCGCCGACATAGGCCTTCAGGTCGTGCGGCTGGCACTGCGGGCCGCCGATCGCCGCGGCGAGCTGACCCCATTGCTTTCAGAGGTACTGGATGCCTTCGATCACGATCCCTATCAGGCGGTCGCCTGGTCTGAAGAAGCCAGGCCCAGAGACTACGCTGCGTTCGCGCCAATCGTGATTCGGCATGCCAATCACGGCGATCCGGTCGGCCGTCGCATTGTCGAACGCGCGGCCGATGCCATTGGCGATTGCTTGATCTGTTCCTGGCGAGAGGAATTGATCGGCTCTCGCTCGTAGGCGGGCTCGCGGATGCCATTGCGCCCTGGCTGACGCCCGACCTGCGCGAGCGCCTGAAGCGTCCCGATGCCGATGCTGCTGCCGGCGCGTTGCTGGTGGCGCGCGGGCAGCTTGCCGTGCCCAGAAGGGAAATGGACGATGAACAGGCTGCGAAGTTCCGCGTTTAAGGGAGCATGGAAAAAATACATGGCAACTGAAGAAGTTGACCCGCGCTTTGCCGACCTTGACGGATGGTCGCTGTCTTCCGCGATGGATGCCATGTGGGAGGGCCAGCTTGCGGCGGTCGCAGCGATCGGCCATGCGCTTCCCTCCATTACAGCGGCCACGGAAGCTGCGCAGTCCGCGCTCGGCGATCATGGACGCATTGTATATGTCGGCGCCGGCACTTCCGGCCGGGTGGCCGTCCAGGACGGCGCCGAATTGATGCCGACCTTCGCCTGGCCCAGTGAGCGTGTGCACTTCATCGTCGCCGGCGGCGACAGCGCGTTTGTCACCAGCATCGAGGGCGCGGAGGATGATATCGACGACGCAGTCAGGCAGGTCAATGCCGCACGGCTCACTCCGAACGACGTGGTGATTGCGGTCGCCGCCAGCGGAACAACGCCGTTCACGGTGGCGGCGCTGCAGCAGGCAGGCTCCTGCGGCGCAGTGACGATCGGTGTCGCTAACAATTCCGGCACCGCCCTGCTGGAATCGGCTCGATTTCCGATCCTGGTCGAGACCGGCCCCGAACTGATCGCGGGCTCCACGCGGATGAAAGCGGGAACCGCGCAGAAGATCGTACTCAACCTGATCTCTTCGGGAATCATGCTGCGGTTCGGGCGGGTCTATCGCGGCCTCATGGTGAACATGCAGCCGACCAATGCCAAGCTGAAGCGGCGCGCGGAGGTCATGGTGGCCCAGATCGCGCGGTGCGATCCAGCCCTGGCGGCACGCTCGCTCGGGCAGGCGGAGGGAGATATCAAAACGGCAGTCCTTCTGGCGTTGGGGCTCGACAGGGTCGATGCAGAGACCATTCTGAAAAACTGTGACGGCAACCTTCGGCACGTCTTTGCCGAGCTCACCAAGGATCGTGACCGGCACCCCAAGGGAACGCCGGCGCGCATGCAAGGCGGAGCGGTTGAATCGTGACGACATCCGCGATGGCGAGCGAAATCGGGGAAAGCCCGGATGTTGTCGCCAAAATTGTTCGTAACCGCTCCGCCACGCGCGACATCGCACAGCGAATTGGGATTGGCTCCGTCCCCCTGTGCGTCGTATGCGGCCGCGGAAGCTCTGGGCATGCCGGGGTTTTCTTAAGATATCTCGTAGAGACACGACTTCGCCTTCCCGTTTCGGCCAGCGCTCCTTCGGTGATCACGGCATTTCGTACGCCGTTGATGCTGCGCGATGCGCTATTCATCGTGATCTCGCAATCCGGGCGCAGCCCGGATCTTGTCGCGGCGACCCGGTCGGCGCGCGCCGCGGGCGCACGCACTATCGCCATCGTCAATGCGACGCCGTCGCCGGTGGCTGACGAAGCCGAGTTCGTCGTTCCGATCGAAGCCGGCAATGAGCACTCCGTAGCGGCGACCAAGACCGTGATCGGCTCGATGACCGCGGGCGCCGAACTTGTTGCCGAACTGGCGGAAGATCGTGCGCTGCGGACGGCTCTTGAGCGGCTGCCAGGGCGCCTGCACCGCGGACTGACGCTCGACTGGTCCGAGATTGCCTACGATCTCGCCGATGCGTCAGCAGTGTTTGTGGCGGCGCGCGGCCTTGGCTTGGGCTCGGCGCGGGAGATCGCCCTCAAGCTTTCGGAAATCCTGCGCCTGCCTTCCATTGGTCTGAGCGCCGCCGAGTTGCAGCATGGGCCGCGCGCCGCGCTATCATCGCGCACGCCGGTCGTCTTGATGCGCCTGATGGATGAAACCGCGGCCACCGTGGACGCGCTGGCAGAAGAATTGCGTGAGCAAAAGATCGCGCTGCATCTGTGCGGCGGACCGCGTGGCTCGCTGCCCTGGTTGTCCGAGGATGACCCCGCTACGGACCCGATCACCATGCTCATTCCAGCCTATCGGATGATCGAGCAGACGGCACGCACCTACGGATTTGACCCCGATCGCCCCCCTCGCCTGAGCAAAATTACCGAGACGTTTTGACTGATCGCGGGCTTGTGAAGCTGAAGCACCAGCGCCAGTTCCACATCAGGAGTGATCTCACCGGACGCAACAAACGAACCGGCTTCCGCTACGTCGGAAGAGGACCAGCGGCGAGTAGTTCGTCGACCATTCCCGCCGCGCTAAGCCCTACGACGGCATTAAGGAACGTCACCTGTGACCAGGAACTTCGACTTGAGGCGTTGTGTAGAGGTACCGGAGAGCGCCCGGACGGCTATCCCAGCAAAGAAGCCGCCTCATTTGCTGCTTTTTCAACATCGCAGGGCTGCAACGCCGTAGCCCGGGACGGCTTACGTCATACCCAGAGCGGCCATTAACATGCACGTCAAACAAATGCCGCTAAGGCTCAAGCCAACTATTCTAGCTGTTGCGCGATCTTCCATGATCCGTCTCCTCCTGAAATAAGCGTTGAGAGAGGTCATTCGTTCCAGCGCCTCGTTGGCCGCCCGCTGAACCTTTTACACTGTCGTTCGGGTCGAACTGAAACATTAAGCGGAACTCCGAAGACGACTTTCCCTCAGGTATTCACCCGCCTTGGAGTCGCAGCGACACTGCCGCACCGCATTTTGCCTCCAAAGCGGTCCTGGCCGGCTTAAAGCCTCGCGCGCGCACCTGTTCCAACGTGAAATTTGAAGCCTCTCCGAGGCGTAATTCCCGCCTATAAAAAGCCGTTCAAGCCCGCAGTCTTGCGCGCTCCAGCAGATTGCGAACAGCGGATCTGTGCCACCGACCGCCCCGGGCAGATTTGATGCCGCGCTGATTAAGCTCGATCGCAATGGATTCCAGCGTCGTCGCGCCAGTAGCACGGATGGCCTGGACCGCGGGGACTAAACCAAGCGCAAATTGATCCGCCGCATCAACTAGCGTGGCCCGGCCGACGCTGCCGGCGTATTCAAGGTTGCGGCGATTTCCAAGGCGTGCTCCTGCGGCCTTCTTTGCTGCCAGCGCCGCTGTGGTGCGCTCGGCGATCAGTCGCCGCTCCTTTTCGGCTAGGGCCGCATACAAGTGCAGCATGAACGGATCGGCATCGCGGCCTAACTCGGCAACGATAAACGGCACTCGTTGGGCCATCAGCCCGGCCACAAAGGCCACGTCGCGCGACAGGCGGTCGAGCTTGGCAACAACTACGCAGCATTTCCCAGCCTTTGCCGCTGCCAGCGCTGCCGCCAGTTGCGGGCGCCGCTCCAGGGCATCCGCGCCCTTCCCGGTTTCGGCTTCGATATACTCGCCGGCAATTGTGAAGGATTCATTGGCAGCGAAGCGCTCAATGGCCGCCCGCTGAGCATCAAGCGCGAGACCAGAGCGGTGCTGGCGTTGCGTAGAGACCCTCAGATATGCAATCGCGCGCTCCATGTCCAAAGGGCATACCACCGTATGCGGATTGGTCGTAGCGAGAAGTAGAGCAACTTAGTTGCTGTTTTCAATGTTGCAGCAGCGCAGACAAACCATTCCTTTACGGACCGCGTTGCGACATGAAGCTAATAGGCGGCCACAGGCGCGAATTACTTGCGACCTGGCAAGAGAGGCGCCTGCCTTCTAGGAACGCCTCAGTAGCCCCTACGATGCGCCCATGAGCGGAACGAAGCGAACATTGCCATTCGCGCACACCAGCTTGCCAATGAGCTAGGCGAACAATGCCGATCTGCGGGCATCTCGTTGCGCTTTGAAAGCGGAGGTAAACAGCTTGAAGCCTGCCGCACTTAATCCAGCGTCAGTGATCAGACCAAGCCGCTTGAGGTTGGCTGTCTCTCCAGGCCCTCGCGAGAGACCGACCCGCCACCGAACAGCTTGATCAGGATTCGCTGCTCCCTTCGGTTTAGCTCGTTCCAGGCTGCTAGATCAGCCACCGGATGCCTCGCTCGAATTACTGGGGGAATCGAAACTAGCTAATCCGTCGGGCAAAAACGCGGCACCGACTAGGATCGTCCAAAGCGCCCCAACCATTCAGCTATGCTTTTGCACTTGGTGGGCACGATCGCGATGGGGCGGCGCAGGATGCGGGCGGCAGCCAGTTGAAGCCGCTCGCTCGTCGTTGGAGGATCGCTGATCGCAACGACATAGCCGGCCGAAACACCTGCTTCTGCACAGCGTCTTATCGATCTCGGCGGCAAGATCACGCGCATCCGGTTTCCGCGGACCCTTGGACATTCATCCCTTTGGAACGAGTCGCAGAACGTTGGGATCAGGCAGGGCCGCCTTCAGGTTCGGCTCGATTTCCTTGATCGGAGCCAGGCCAATCTCGCTGCCCACCGAGTAAATGATACTGAGCAGCTCCTCGTCGGACACTTGGCTCAGATCCCTTCTGGCGATCGAACCCGAATGCCTCAACTCCATTGGAGTTTCACGCCACCTGGCGCGGGTCTTGAGCCAGAAAATCTGGGCTGTGACGTTGCCGTTCTTGGCAGCATTGAACAGAAAGCCCGCCACCTGCGCGTTCGCCTTGGACTCGCCGAGGTCGAGCTCCTCCCGGTAATGCTTGCGCAGAGTCTTGGGATCAACGTGCACAACTCGGGAGATATCGGTCTCGGGGATGCCGTAGGCTGCCATTGCTTCGACCTGGCGCCGCAGCGCCGGTCCGGCTTGTGTGCGCGGCGCCCCATCAACCTACACTTTCGTGGCGCCGTTCGGCTTCCATCTCCGCGAACGATCGGCCGTCCTGGTCGAGCCTCGCAACCTCGCCTGTGAAGGCCTGCCAACGCTGTACCGTCACGTCGACATAGGCCGGGTCGATATCGATCGCAAAGCAGGAGCGGCCGGTCATTTCCGCCGCAATGATGGTGGTGCCCGACCCACTGAATGGATCATAGACCGCCTGCCCCGGCGATGAATTATTCTCGATCGGCCGGCGCATGCAATCGACGGGCTTTTGGGTGCCATGGCCGTGCCCGTCGTCATCGCGCGCGAAGCTTCCAGATCCAATGGCCCTTTGTTCGCAGCAGGCACGGGCATCGCGCCCTGATCGCCCATCAGCCCGTCGAACGACTCGCGCAGCCGTCGGCGCTGCACTTTTCCCGTCGCCCCTTTTGGCAGTTGGTCGAGGATCAGAA
>NZ_JAFCMD010000048.1:0-14225 GCF_018130105.1 Bradyrhizobium sp. AUGA SZCCT0160 | reverse complement strand
CTCGCCGCCTTGCGCCGCCTTGACGGCCAGGACGACGATCCCCCGCCGCGCGGTGGAGCGGCGATCCGGTTGCGGCGCCCCAGTTGGACCGCCGCGCTCTCCCGGAGATCGCAGCCATGCTGACGCGCCTGTGCTGGCCAGCCAAGCCTCCGCTGGCTGTGCCGTGGTTCGCATGGCAACGTGAACTGCGGTCCTCCGCCCGAGCGTGACGCGAAGCCTTCGACTTCAAGAAGCTCTAAGTTATAGAAGCGGCTTCATCGTGAGCGGCTAGCCCTCCTCGCTCGTCATCCAGAACGTAATCCCTCTTCCTGATGGAGTCTGGCGCTGGTTCCCAAGCCGGAAATGGAAAGGCTAGAGATACAGATTTAATCGCATAGGCCGTCGCGGCGCAGGAAAGCCTTATTGATCGCTACGGCTGCTTGCGCGCCCTCCGCGATAGCGACCGCGACGAGAAGAACGTCGCGGGATACATCGCCTGCAACATAGACACCGGGAACGCTGCTTTCTTCGGTGTCCGGGTCGATGACGACGCCTCCTTTCTCGTTACGCGCACACCCGAGACGTTCGGACAGGTCAGACGCCTGATGGCAGCCGGTCGAAAAAAACAAACCGGCGCGGGTCAGATCTGGCCCGGTCTCGAATTCAATCCTTGTGAGCTCTCCGTCCGCGCCTTCAAGGGATCGGACGGGCTCGGTGCGCAGCGGAATGCTGTGTTCTTCGAGTTTGCGAATTGCTTGCGCGCTAACTTCCGTTCCGTCGCTGCAAGCCACTACGTCGGACATCCAGTGCTTCATCATGACAGCAAGCTCTGCCCCCTTATCCTCCTTACCATAGGCCGCTACCGGCTTCCCCGCATATTCGAAACCGTCGCAGTAAAGACAATGATGCACGGAAACCCCATAGAGAGGTTTGATACCCGCGAGTTCGGGAAGTTCGTCAACCAGGCCCGTAGCAAGAAGGACTTTCGAAGCACTGCCAGCCGTGCCGTCCGCACAGACGAACTCGAACCCTTCTCCGGCGCGGCTGATGGCCGTGATCCGAGTGCGGCGCACTGCGACAGTCTTGTAGCGCGAGAGGTCTTCCCGGGCTTCGTCCAAAAATGAGCAAGGAGAACGCCCTTCCCTGCCGAGAAGCCCGTGAATGGCGTGGGAGCTCAGATTGCGCTGATGCCCTTCGTCGCAGACCAACACTGTGCGGTGGCACCGTCCCAAAATGAGCGCTGCACTCAGTCCGGCAGGTCCGCCGCCGACAACTAGAACGTCGAATTTCATTGAAAGCCCTTTTCGTTGCCTAGGTATATAGGCCCGTTCGCGATGCTTTGAACCCCTTCCCCCCATTCGGGCGTTACCAGTCGGGAGAAGGATCATGCCGCGCGCCAGAACAGCAGCCCCATGGACGGAATTGACGCTCGAAGAGCGTCGCGAACGGAGGCGTCTGCGGCGTGAAAAGCAGCGCGAGGATAACATCAAGCGTGCGACGAAAATGCATGCAGCCCGGGTAAGGACGGAAACGAAAAGCTCGGAGAAGCCTCCTGGACCCAAGCCGTCGATTTTCGTCGGTTGCTCCGGCTGGCGTTACTGGAAATGGCGGGATTCGTTCTATGCCAGCGTTCCGCAAAATGACTGGTTCGAACATTACCTTAGGCGATTCGATACCGTCGAAATCAACGCTTCCTTTTACTCGTGGCCAACGGTCGCCGGCGTACAAGCCTGGAAGCGCCAGCCCGGCAAGAAAAAATTCGTGTACACGGTCAAGGTTTGCGAGCTCATAACTCATATCAAGAAGTTCAAGGGCACAAAGACACTGGTGAAGGACTTTGGGATGATCGCCGATATTCTGGGCGATCGAATGGGATGTTTTCTGTTTCAGCTGCCGCCGAGCTATCGCTACACCAAGACCCGGCTCAATGACATTGTCAGCCAGCTCGATCCCGCGCGCCGCAATGTCGTCGAATTCCGGCACGCCAGCTGGTGGAATGACGAAGTGTACGGGGCCTTCCGAAAGGCCGGGATTATCTTCTGCTCCTGCAGCGGACCGCGCTTGCCCGATGAGCTTATCCGCACAGCGGATGAAGTATATGTCCGCCTGCACGGCCCAAAGCGATGGTATCGGCACGACTACTCCAAGAGCGAGTTGGCGATTTGGGCGGGCAGGATTAAATCGAGCGGGGCGAAGAACGCCTGGATTTACTTCAATAACGATAACGATGCTCATGCCCCAAAGAACGCCATAGCTTTGCGGCGCATGCTCGGGCGAGATGGTTCTAAGTAACGGTACCGAGGGTGACCTCCGTAGCCGTTCCGACATTTTGCGGGCGCATCCTCGCCCGCGGCTCGCGCGCTTGCCACCAAGCGCCAACGGCTCCGACGATCTCGTACCACAGCGAGGTTGGCAAATCGGCGGCTGCGATCCTGACCACGTAGCGATCGCGAATCCTATCCTTTGACCACTCCGCCGCCCCGAAATCGAATCCGAAGCTTCCCGCATGGCGTAGAGGCAAGCCTCTGCGTCGCAAGTCGGCACATAGTTCCGCGACGACGTCCCGCGCTTGGATCTCATCGAGCGTCCTGGCAGGAGCCAAAGTGACATAAAGACCGTGTGTAAAATGGCATTCGGCAGCTAATCCGGCGAGCTTCGCGGAAAGATAACGGGTCATCCAACGGCTATTTACCAGCATGGCGGCGACCCGCTTATTCGTCAGCGAACGATAGGCCGGAGATCCCACGTAAGGCGGGAAGTGCGCCGGCAATGCCGCGCCACCGAATAGTCGGACGGCGTTTCCCATCTCTGTCAGGAGGACTTCCAGCAACTGCTGCTTTGCACCCCCCGCGGGCGAGCAAGGAAAGACGGCCGATCCAAGCCGCCCATATTCGACGCCGAGGGAATCAAGCTTCGTATGGCTGCGAAGCAGTATAATCGGAGTTGCTGCACTGCGGGCCCAGCTCAAAGCTCGCAGGATCCGGCCGGACCCGCTGGAAAAACAGGTCGTATCGAAGAGAATCAAATCGAGCCGCGGTTGAGTACATTTAAGTGTCTCCTCAAACGCGCTTGCCGTGGTACAGGAGTCCAATACCAAAATCCGTGGCCGTGATCCCCGAAGTTTTGCGATTTCGGCAAATGATCCGCCGAGTTCGATCCTTCTTAGATGCTTCGTATGACCGTCTATGAGCTCGGTCGTCTCACCGTAGGAGTTCGGCATAGTGATGATGTCAGCTTCAGAGAAGACCGGAGCGGTCGCCATCAGCAGTCCCGAAATGGCGGCCATCCCCGACGCCGTATAGACCGTTTCGCTACCCGACTTGTTCTCGAGCGCGTAGAATGACGGACCTTTCACTTGCAGATCCGCGCGTTGATAGTCGTACTTAAATTCGAACGGGCCCCACCTCGGCCGACCCGCATGCGTCCATGCCGTTTCCGTCTGCCCCCAATCTTGAAGAGCGTGCTCGGCCTTAAGGGCTGCGGCAAGACGAAACTTCTGCTCGATCACCTCGGCTACCGAGTTTGGGAATCGAATCGTCAAAGGATCGCTGAGAGAATCGTTCAGCAGATCGAGCTCTTGCTTCTTTCTAGCGAGGTAGGCTTCTACGGTTTCCATGACGGCCTCTAATCGTCACATCAACGCGACATAGAAGAATTGGATCCTAATAGTGAGTGATCCCTTTTCGCACCGCGCGAAATGGAGTGCCGCCGGCGTCCTCAGTCCGCTAGGAACATTGTGCGAACACTGGCGTTAGTTGGTCCCGGAAGGCGCTTTTGACGGATGCTGGGATCAACCCGGAGAAATCCGGCTAGGCATCAATTCGACGATCATCTCGCCCGGCGCGGCTAAGTCGGAATTGGCTTTGCGACCCAATCAACATGGCGCGGCGCGTGATGGATCAGATCGCCGAGAAAGGCCGCGTTGAAGCCGGTCGGCGCGGGGTTGGACAACACTCCTAATCGATCGCGGAAGGCCTACCCGGCCTCCTGCATCCGCGGCACCGTCATGAACCGGAACAACCGGATCGTTTGGGGATTCACCCCTGACGAGGAGATTTCCGGTGCTGATGATTGACACGCCGAGGCCAAGGACCCGCACACTTCAGGGATGGGCGATCGAAGTGCTACAGGAAGTCGGCGCTATTCGAGAGTGCGAAGAGCACGGATGGATGCAGGACGGCGCCGATCCGCATGCCCGCGAGGGCGCGCTCGAAATCGCCCGCAAAAGCCCGCCGCCTGGAGTATCACCGCAGGTGGCTGCTGGAGCCGTCGCACAAGTTCTGGATTCGATAGGAGATACCTGCCCCGAGTGCCCGCCCGAATGACCCCGGTTCGCTCGCCGCCACGCCGATTGTTTGAAGCAATCCGGGGTGACTTAGCCTCGCGCGCGCTGCAATGCTGCTTCCAATCGCTCCCTCTCCTTATCCCAGCGGACGTTTTCGGTTCGCGATCTCTTCTCAAGAGCGGCCACCTCGGCCTTGATAGCAGCAACTTTCTTCTCATGCTCCCGCTCGGCCGCGTCCAACGCCGCTTGCGCCTTATCGACGGCCTTTCGCCGGCGTTCACGCTCCTTCCGTTTGGTAGCCTCTTCCCTCGCCCGTTCACGCTCGCGCCGTTTCTGCTCCTTTTCGAAGTCAACTGAGGCCTTGCGCTCCGCAGCCTTGTCGACGGCGCGCGGGGAAGGCTTCTTCACCTTGTGGCTTTTCGACTTGTCGCCATGGACCCCTTCTTGCACCTTCCGCTGGCCACTGCCATGGGTCAGCCGTATCGTCACCTCGCAAGTAGCGAGTTTGCGAAACAAGCGAACAGCGAGGCTGGGCTGGGATGGATCTCGGCGGCCCCCGCCCGCCGCAGCGAACCCTCCGTGAACCCGCCGCACAGCACGCCGATGGTTGCGATCTTCGCCTTCCCCGCAGCGATCGCGTCGTAAGGCGTGTCGCCGATCGCGACGGCTTCAGCGCCCTGGATCCCGAGCTTCTCTAGAACTACCTCGAAAATGTCCGGCGCAGGTTTCGATTCCTCAACGTCATCAGACGACGTCGTCAATTCCACCAGTTCGGTAATGCCAGCGATTTCGAGATATTTCTCGACTTCATCCTTCTTTGCGGAAGAAGCGACGGCAATCCGCCGTCCCGCGGCGCGCACGCGGAGCAGCAAGTCCGGGACCGCCGAAAAGGGACGTACAAGCGGCAGATACTCGGTCTTGAAACGATTGCCGCGCCACTCTTCCAATCTTTTGCCGTGGTCCCGTTGTTCATCAGCGGACAGGAAGACGGGAATGAGCTTGTCCCCTCCCTTGCCTATTTGGCTTCGAGCTTGCTCGAAACTCACATCATGGCCGAACTTAAGCATGGCTTCCTGCCATGCGAGCGCGTGGAGATCGACCGAGTCCAGAAGCGTGCCGTCCAGGTCGAAGATAGCGGCTTTCGACAACTTGCAATCCTCCATAGTCGAAGCGAGCGAGTTCGCTTCCTGTGGCACGGCAAGTTACCCGCTCAGTATCCATTATTATGAACCGCACTTTGGCCGCCAAGTCCTCTATGCTGAACGGCTTCGGCAAAGATGTGTACCGGCATTGTGGACGATGGCGTTCCCGCGTGTAGCCAGTGGTGAACAGTACCTTGACGTCTGGCTTCATGGCCAAAAGCCGGGTCTAGGCTGACTTACGCTGCGGTTTCGCCGACGGCTTCTTCGCCGCAGCTTCCTTCGCCGACTTCTTGCCGGCGATCGGCATGAGCATTTCCTTCTGACTGCTTGCGACCTTGCGTGGCTTTTTGGCCGGCTTGGAGTCCCTTGAAGCCTGTGCGCCGCCAATACTCTTGCGTAGCGCGTCCATCAGGTCGACGACGTTCTCCCCTCGGGGACGCTCTTTCGCAGTGATGGGTTTGCCGGCGCGCTTCTGGTTGATGAGGTCAATGAGAGCCGTTTCATACTGGTCTTCGAACTTGTCTGGCTCGAAGTGACCCGCCTTCTGATTGACGATGTGCTTGGCGAGATCAAGCATGTCCTTGGTAACTTTGACGTCCTGAATATCGTCGAAATACTCTTTCTCCGACCGGACTTCGTAGGGATAGCGCAGCAACGTTCCCATCAAGCCCTTGTCCAGCGGATCGAGGGCGATGATGTGCTCCCGATTGGTTAGCACCACGCGGCCTATCGCGACCTTGTTCATCTCGCGGATGGTTTCACGGATGACGGCGAAGGCGTTGTGACCGACTTTCCCATCCGGTACCAGGTAGTAGGGACGGATCAGATATCGCGGATCGATCTCGCTGCGGTCGACGAACTCTTCGATCTCGATGGTTCGCGTCGATTCCAGCGCGACATTCTCGAGCTCCTCCTTGGTCACCTCGATGTACGTATCGGTATCGACCTTGTAGCCCTTGACGATGTCTTCGTTTTCAACTTCCTCACCCGTGTCCGCGTCCACCTTCGCGTACTTGATCCGGTGGCCCGTCTTTCGGTTGAGCTGGTTGAAGGAGACCTTTTCGGATTCCGACGTGGCGGGATAGAGCGCTACCGGACAGGTGACGAGGGAAAGACGCAGGAAGCCTTTCCAGTTAGCGCGGGGGGCCATGGCTGGGAACTCCAAATACTGTTGCTGGGTTCAAGACGAACGGGCAGCCTTGGTTCCGACAGGGTGGCTTCCCAAGAAGGTGATTTTTTCTCAGAGCCCAGCACAAGTGGACTCGACTTTCGTTCTCTTTATGTTCTAGTTCAGGGGATGATCGACCGACCTGCGAGCTGGCGCATGCCTACCCCGAAACAGATGGAAAAACTGGCCGCAGAGGCGGTCCGGAAAGCAGCGAGCCCCGGTGCGGCTCCTGACCCTGCGACCCCTGCGATCCTCAACGATCCTCGAGCAGGGACAAATGGGCTTCGATTGGCGCAACGACATCTCTCGGAAATCCAGCGCCACGTCCTGCGCGTATCCTGCCGACGGTGCGACCGGACTGTGGAAATCCAGACCGCCGATGCGGTCCGATTGTATGGCGGCAACGCGGTCTGGAAGCATGTCGCGCAGCGGCTGCTGGACAACATCTGTCAACAGCGCACCGGCCGGCTTGAAGAAGACGGCTGCTGGCCGGCCGTCGATGCGACTTAGCCTTTCACCCAATTTGGTCTGCACTTGGATCTCCGAATGGCGCCGAAACACCACCCCACGCCGCTTTCGGGAAGTCACCGAAAGGCTTTGAAAGAGGAGCTCGGCAAGGCGCGCGCGATGACGGGTATCCTGGCTGCGCAGTCATTGGAAATGCGTTCCAAGGGCGCTGCACTGATTCAACAGGCCGACAGGTTGCTCTGCGAAAGCTGGAACGAAAGGATGTGGCGCGATGGCGAGCCGATCGATCCGTCACCCACCATCGACCAGGCTATTAATGGCGGCTTTCCTTGGCTCGAAATCCGTTGCTCACGGTGCAACACGCCGAACGATGTCGACCTGGCAGCTCTTAGACACCCGCCGACCACTTTCGTGCACGATCTCGCAAGCCGGCTGCGCTGCCGCAGGTGCGCCAAGATCGGGCGCCGCCCCTCGGCGACCTTGCTCCAGCTTAGCTGGCAGCCGCGCCATCTCAGAACCGAAGTTTAAACGTACAATCTCTACTCGGGCGCGGTTCCGCGTTGTGAACTGATTCCTGCGATCCGGCGCAATGTTTCGACCTCAAGAAAAATGCGTAGGAACGATCCGCGCTACCGCAGGTTCACTCTGCGCTGCAACATTTCCTAGGATCATCCGGATTTCGTGCACGCGCCGAAACGAGTGTGATCTATGACAGCAATCCAGACTATTAAACGCCTTCGCCGATCTGTTCCAGGTCGGCGCACGACCAACTCAACTTCCATCGTGGCAGCCTCGGTTGCGATCGGAGCTTTGGCCGCTATCGCCTTGCTCAATCAGCACCTTGCGAAGAAAGCCGAGCGTGAAAACCCACCTTCTGGTCGGTTCTTAAGAGTGAACGGCGTCCGACTGCATTACGTGGAACGTGGCACAGGCGATCCTGTCGTTCTTCTACACGGCAACGGAAGCATGATCCAGGATTTTGAATCAAGCGGTCTGATCGATCTTGTTGCCAAGGATTATCGGGTAATCGTGTTCGATCGTCCTGGGTTCGGCCATAGCGATCGGCCGCGCAATGTCGTGTGGACGCCGGATGCCCAAGCGGAACTGATCAAGCTCGCCCTCGCGCAGCTTGGCGTTTCCAATGCAATCGTCCTTGGACACTCTTGGGGCGCCTCCGTTGCGACCGCAATAGCTCTGAAATATCCCGGCCTTGTCCGAGGACTCGTGCTCGCCTCAGGATACTACTATCCGACCCTAAGGCCAGACGTGGTTGCGTTGGCCGCTCCGTCCCTGCCCCTTGTCGGAGACATCCTCAGTCATACCTTGTCGCCCCTGCTGAGCCGAGCCATATGGCCGCTGATGATGGCGAAGATCTTTGGTCCAAGATCCGTACCGAAGAAGTTTGAAGCATTTCCGAAGGAAATGGCACTCCGGCCATCTCAGATAAGGGCATCTGCCGCTGAATCGGCGCTAATGATCCCGGACGCGTTCATGCTGCGCAATCAGTATGCTGACCTGAAAATGCCAGTTGTCATCATCGCTGGTGAGCAAGACAAGCTCATCGATATCGACACTCAGTCGGCCCGACTGCACTCCGACGTTACCCAGAGCAAGTTTCATAGGGTTGCGGCGAACGGCCACATGATCCAGCAGACTGCCACCGATCAAGTGATGTCAGCCATCATGGAAGTAGCGGGCCAATCGACTGACCTTGTCGCCGCCGAGTAGCCGGCCCTAAAGGCCGGGCTTGCGGCGCCGCAAGAGCGTCAATCTTTGGAAGGCTTTGGTTGCGTTTCGCTGATCGGATCAGACGCCGGAAAGGTATCCTCGAGGCCCTTTTCAAGCTTCGCCTGCTTCTTGTCGGCTTGCACGGCCTGCTTTGGATCGTCTGCGTGTTTGTCGTGAGGTGCCGGGTTGAATTCCTTGGACACACTGCCCTCCTCTTTACAAACCCAAATCAATCGAGTGCCAGCGTTCGTTCAACAACCCCGCGAACCCGCTTTCGTTGCTGACACTTAGGAACGGAACCTGAATGGGGCAGTTGACCGCCCGGAGTGTTAAAATGTCCGATGCTGTCGACTATCTGCGCGCCTACGCCGTAAGAGCCATCTGCAAGGCGCGCCGGATGCCGTTTGGCAAGTCAAAGCGTCTTCAACGAGCAGTCGGCCGAATTTATGCTTTTGACCAAGGAGGCGGCTGTCGCCCCGAACGTCGATCATCTCGACGATTTTCGAACGGCGCGCCAAGTGGAAAAGTCGATCGCCACGCCTCCGCCACCTACCTGATGACTGGACAGACTGGAGTGCGCTTTGTTTGGCAATCGCCGGCGTCTCAAAACGCCAATGCGGTGCAAGCTCGCTCTTGAGAGCTCGCAAATCAGGGCATTTGTTCGCGCCTTCCACGCGGTAAGCTTAGATTGACTCGCCAGTCTTCAGACGCGGCAGCTGGAACCATGTTTCTCGTAGCTGGTTGGCATGACAGTTGACGCAACGAAAGCATACCAAATGCGCTCTCTTACCAGTCGATCACTCGTTTGTTGGACTCTTCTTTTTCTTGTTGTTTCCAGCGGGTGCATCGCTGCGCCAGAGTGCGACTCCATCGAAACCCGGAAGGCCGTGCTCCAATTCGTCTTGGACGACGGCAACAATCCACTGGTCAGTTATGCGGCCAGGAATTCAACAACCGGTAAGGCATCGGCTGACGCGACCTCGCAAGACTCGAAAAGCGAAAAGCCTCTGTATCAGCTCGGTCAGAGGATGGTTACGACCTCAAAGAGCAAGGACAAGCTGACGGTGAAATGCAGTGGCGAGATTTCGGCCGCCGTCGGCGATATCAAAGCGACGAAAGAAGTAACGTTCACCGTACAGCAATCCTCGGACGGCACGACTTCAGTCTCCGTCGATCCGTTTCAATTTTGAATCCCGCAGAGTGATGAATGAATGGATGGTTGCGCGGTTGGCGCGTTGAGACATGCCCCCTAGCCTTGGCGATGACCGTTTACAGGAAAGACAGGAAATAGTCGGGAATTGCGATGACCAAGGCGGACAACGTGCGTTTGCAGCTTGCCTCGCAGTCAATCTCCGGCTCTTATTAAAACTGCCGGAGGACACGACATGATTACCGAAATTGCACAGATCGAAATCAAGCCGGGTACTGAAAAGGACTATGAAGCTGCGGTCGCCAAGGCGGCGGACCTGCCCCAGATCAAAGGCTTCCACGGGTTCGAGCTGCATCGTTCTATCGAAAAGCCGCAGCGTTATCGGTTCATTGCTAGGTGGGATACTGTAGAGGCCCACAATGATTTTCGTGCCTCGGAGGCTTTCGCGGACTGGCGCGCGTTGGTTGGACCGTATTACGCGGGACCGCCCGAGGTCGAGCACACCGAGACAGTGGTCTCAACGTTCTAGCCCCTGAGCGCTGACGCATTCGTGGTCTTTCGGGTAAGTATCTAACTTCTGTTGTTGATCCAGAGCCGACCTCCGCTCGAAGCGTTCGATTCGGTTTACGAAGTCCGCTTGAGAACGGAGCGACGCTTGCTGAAGTTTCGGTTCGCAGCCGCGGAGCGGAATTGCTCGATGGCTATACCTAGCGCCGTAAGGGCACCTTCCTCAAGGACCCCGTGGTCATATTTGTCGAGCGTTTCGCGTACGATGTGGTCAATTTCATTTTCGATCTGCACCATATCCTCATCCGCGGAATCACGGATCTTAGCTGCGAGATCCAACACTCTATCCCTGAGCGACGATGCGTTCTCCTGCTCGTCCGGATAAAGGAAAGCGCGAAGACCTGCACCGAACGAACCTAACGCCGACAGGACAAGGATACCGCCCCAAAAGTAATCGCCGTAGCGCTCAAGGAACGTCCGTTCTGTTCCGTCAATGTAGGCAGCTACGCCAGGATGTGCAGGGATAGCCGCATCCTTTTCCGTATTAGGTTTTTCGATGGTCGCTGTATCGGGTATCTCGCGCAATATCATTTGACGATGAGCGAATAACTCACGGGAAAAGGCTGCAGCAGCTTGCTCCGAGAGGGCTTTGCCAGCGACGACAAGATTGCTAACCGCGACCACACTTACTGCTTCTGGCGGCAATGCTGGATTAGAACCGAAAGCAGACTTTGGTATCTCTACAGCCTCAATCGTCGGCTGTCGGAGGACGATCGCTTCGGCTGTTTCCAGGTCAAGAAAATTTGGCGCTTCCCGAAGCCGTGAGAACGATCGGAAGATTTCCGCAAGCGCCTTGCTCTTGATTGCACCCGTGGTCGCAAAGAAATTGAAACTTTTGTCTCCTGCCATGGCATCCATACTGCCAAGTGGCACGATTTCGACCTTGTTGGGGGGAACGCCCTCTGAGGATAGAACAACATTGAGCAACGCGAGGTCTGCAGATGTCCCGTTTAGTACAGCGATTCTGGAGCCGACGAGGTTCTTCCACTCTGTGGCTCGAGAAGGCTTTTGACCAGGTATGTGTGCCGTCCAAAGAAAAAGTGCGCTTTTTCGCAGCACAGCAATAGAAAGGAGATCGGCAGACATTACATCGCTTCGGACGGCGGCTAAGTCTGCGTCGCCTCTCCTCAAGAGCGCTGTCTCCTGACCTTGGTCCACCACGCTTACTGAGAGACGTACTGAGCTTCGTGCACGTGTAAGAACGCGAGCTATAGCTTCGACAATCCTGGCATCCTCGCTGGCGAAGGCCACGGCGATACGAAGTGTCATAGGCCTCAAGGTAGCAAACAGGATGCCACTGGCGATCATTGCAACGAAGAAGCCTGCCGCGGCCAACGCGTAAAGAACTCTGCGTCGATGTTCATTTCTCCGCCGTCTAGACTTCCGCGACGCTGCCTTTATAGCCATGAAATTGCGCCTTTCGAAGGATTCTAGACATACTTAGAGAGCAGGACGTCGCGTGACGACTTCTGCGATCGCTTTGGCTTCATTGGCAGCTTGATAACGACGATCCCGTCAGATCACAGGATCCTTGTATTCACAGTTGAGCCTGTTCAGTCCTTGAAAGCATCACCGATTCTGCCATGCAAACCTTAGCCGCTCCCACTTTGCTTCCGTCCAAGTCAGCGCTCTAATGAGGTTTTTGCAACAATGGGACATCCTGCGCAATGAACAGGAGACCGAGGGGCAGCATCCAGATACCCAACACAGGTAAGAAGCTAAAGACCCCGCCAAGAATCAGCAATAATGCGACAGTTAGACGAGCCGCGAATGAGGACGGCTTTCGCAACCAGTGAATGAAGCGAGAGATCCTAGCCGGCACTCGCCGATTGATCATCTCGAAATACCTATTCATCTCTTTATAAGAGGCGGTCATTTCATCTCGCATTAGTTATCGCCCGCGCAACTATGGGAACAACGCTGGAGCTCCAGAGTTCCGCGGCTGCGAGACGTTGCTCGAAAGCGGCGCCGTAAGCTGGCGACAAGACGATCCATCCCTCGCCCAACCCATCCGAAGTGAATTAGTTAGCCCGCGTGCCGCCGCCTCCTCGACGTTCCCGCCGGCCTCAGCCGGCTTTCGGAAGCGTCGCGGCTTTCGCTATCCGACCGCGCGTCGGCGATCGCTTTGGTGACCTCCGATCCGAACAGAAATATTTGCGCAGAGTAATAGGTCCAGAGCAGTATTACGATAAGGGCGCCTGCCGCGCCGTTGCCCGAACTCGTCGCTGTCGTTCCAAGATACCAGCCGATTAGACTTTTTCCCGTCGTGAACAAGAGCGCGGTCAGAAACGCGCCCGTGCGCACGTCCCGCCATGCAATAGGGGTGTCGGGCAAGACCTTGTAAATGGCGGCGAACAGCGCCGTGAACAGCGCAACCGACACAAGCGTATTGATGACGGATAAGATCAACGGAGCCAGCACGTTCCTGCTGCCCAGATAGTCGGTAAGTCCCGAGAGGCCGGTGCTGGCGGCAAGCGAAACCATCAACAGAAAGCCGAGGGCGCCGACCAGACCCAAACTCGTGGCCCGGCTCCTGATCAGCGAGAAAAACGGCTGATCGGGCGCCTTCGCCTTCCAGGTGGCGTTCAAAGCGGACTGCATTTCGCCGAAGACGCCTGAAGCCGTGACCAGCAGCATGACGATTCCAAAGATCGTCGCGGGAGTGCCGGTGTTCGGATCGCTCGATTTGGCGAGCATCGATTTGACCAGTTCGCCACTTTCCTGCCCAAGAACGCCGCCCATTTCCCGGATCAGGCTATCCCGCACCAGATCGTTTCCGAAAGCAACGCCGGCAACCGCCACGACGATCAGGAGGACAGGAGTCAGAGACGTGACAGCGTAAAAGGAAATTGCTGCGCCTCGACTCAACGCTTCATTGGCGATGTAACCCCGAACTGCAGCTTTAAGGATCTTCCACACTTCTAACATAACTCTGCTCTCGAGTGCCTCGTCGTCGTGTCCTGGCCGCCGCTCGATAAGAGAATGGCCGACGGTGCAGGGATTAGTTGTAGCCCGGCCTCGGGTATCCGCGCCTTTCTGCCCCCGTGGCAAAAATGGCATTTCGGACAGGTAAATTGAATCATCGGTCGAGACGACCAAGGAGGCTTCACGATTTTCAACGCCATCGGCCACGCTTCGCATTTTAGACATGCGACCAATTCGGCTTCGGGGGCGAGGTCCAGACCTGCGGGGCGTCCCGTCCAATTCGGCATCCGCGCACCGTCAGGGTGGTTATACCCGCCGCTGCCCATGCGATGACAGCACCCAACAACAGAGCCGCGCGGCGACGGAGAAAGCGAGCGGCGAGATTTGGTTATCGCGGCCCGAGCCTTTGCGATCACGCCATCGATTTTCGGCTTCCGGCCCGGCAAGACCGGTATTCGCCGCAACGAGTTGCGCCAAATAGGATCGATCCTCACTGCCCATTCCCGAATGGCTCGACGATATCAGGGTATTCGTCCGGGCTCCGCTCGCTCCTTACCGTCCACTCGCAGTTCATGTTGCGCTTTGCGACGCGCTCTTTCCCGCCGCGTCGACCACACGGCTGACCTTGCCTGATAGGGCGTCCATCGCCGCCTTTGCGTCATCGATCGTGAGCCCCTGCCTGCGCGCTTCGTCGGCCGCGGTTTCAACGACGGTGGCTGCAACCGTGGCCGCCTTGTCGATCTGCTGGCCTGCGATTTCGGCAGCCTTGCTTTTCAGGGTCTCGCTGGTTTCGCCAAGGTATGATTTTTCGAT
>NZ_JAFCMD010000047.1:0-15057 GCF_018130105.1 Bradyrhizobium sp. AUGA SZCCT0160 | reverse complement strand
CATCGAGATAGCCAGAGATCACGGTGGGGCCACGAACCCAGACCTCGCCCCGCTCGCCAGCTGGTAAGGCATGTCCAGCCGCCTCCCCGTTGCGCAACACAGCAACAACACCGGGGTTCGTGATCCTCGCTATCCCTCAGCCCATGCTCGGGCAGTCGGGCCGTCGGAAGGGCTTTCACCTGAAGTTCCGGCGGTGCATTCCGGATTTTTGGTCCGGTAACCTGACGGCTGATGGCGTCCACGAGCAGAGAAGGCCCAGTGCGCGGACGAGAACGGGGACAGTCGTCAAACCAACCCGTTCTTTAGCCCGCGCTCAATCAGCTACCGCTGGGCGCCCTTCTCTACTTCCCTCTACTTTGGATTGGCGCGACCGCAAATTTGCCAGTGCTGGTAAAAGCTCAATAGTGTCAGCCAGCCGCGATAGCTTAGTTTGCCAAGTTAAGTACTTGAGGTTAGTCGATGTGTCCGTTCTGCTGGGATCGCCAACAATTCAGTTGATAATTCAATTACTTGGCTCGATCCTCGTTTCGTTCTCTCGCTCGATTCGTGTTGCGAGGCGCTGCAAACCGGTGACAGCGATTTCAATGATTTACCATTCGCTACCAGTGCCTCCGTGCAACACGGGCACAACACGGCGCTTCACGCTTCGTTCGCTTTAGCGCACCTGCGCGCAATCAAGCCGACGATCGTCAAACTGAACGTTCGGGCGCGCCCATGAATCGGCCAGCCCTGCAGGTAGTAGCCGCGCTGCCATTGCTCGCCCTCGCCGCCCTATTGCTAGCGTTCGACGTTCACCCGATGGTTCTCGCCATAATCGGCGTCGTGGTGGCCATACCAATCGTAGCGCTCTTGGCTTTGTTCGCCGTGGCTATGGTGCTCACCGTGAAGGCTGAACAACTCGGCGGCAGCGGGATAGAATAACCCGCCGGCAAAGAATGCTGCGTGGCGGGGGAAATTTCAGATTGTCGCGGGAGGTTCGGGATCATTGCGTGATGTCCCTGACTTCCCCGGGTCTGAGGTTTAACGCCGCCATTTCTCGGGCCGTCAACTGGTTGAGCAAGGAAGCGGACCAGCCTTCAGGAACCACGTTCAGCACCTCGTTTAAAGCATCCTCTCTGGCGCAGGCGACGGCATAAATCCGATGGTTCTGACCATCGGTTCTCACCCTGACCAAGTGGACTTCGCCGTTACTTCCCATCCCCTAATATGCATATGGAATCACTTGCGTTCCATGCCGCCGCCAGAGTCCGCTGGCGCTCACATCGGGCACGGCGCGGGGCAAGTATGCCTTTCGGCGCTCCTCGCCACCCTGGCGTCCTTCGACATGCGCTAAGAAGCGGCCCCAACATCTGGGGCTGGGTTTGAGCTGGGGCCGCCCATTCCAACCGCCGGTCACGCGGAGACAAGCGACCAACGGCCAGCTAAATTACCGCAGCTCGGTTGATCGTTCAGCACAATTGTGTACTCAAGTCCATTCCCTACGCGGGTGCAAAAACGACGGTCTCAGTGCCGTAAGCGCCCAAGCAGGCTGGCAAAAGAGCGGCCCTCGCCCACGACGGCGATTATCTTAGATACGGCAAGAAGCGCGTTGGTCTAGCCGACTCTCAGGTTTTCCGCGGACGTCTTGCCGCGATTTTCCGTCTCTTCGTAGCTAACCTTGGCGCCCTCGTTGAGGCTGCTCAGGCCGGCCCGCTCAACGGCCGATATATGGACGAAGACGTCTTTGCCCCCGTTGTCTGGCTGGATGAATCCATAACCCTTGTTCGGGTTGAACCATTTAACTGTGCCTGTCGCCACGGGCCGCACTCCCTGTTGAAGCAAGTCTGGTAGCCTAATTCGGATAACCAGTGCTCGGCAAGGAATCCCGCGAAAAAGCCCCGGACGAAGAACCCCGCCGGTAAGGGCGCGGGCACGTTCGAACCCCTCGACGGTTCGCGGCATGGTTGTTTTTATTGGGACCACTCGTCGGGTTGTGGTAAATAGTTGCTTGGGGCGGAGGAGAGCGAATGGAACCTCCCGAGCAAACACCGGACAAACGCCACCCTCAGATTGTGGGCGGCGAAGATCGCATAAAGGCGGCGATTGAATCTCTTGAGAAGGAGAACCGCTCGCTTAAAGACCTTGTGATCAAGCTGTCAACGCTCATTATCCGGGGGATTACCGGTAAGAAGTAAGGCCGCCTCAGTTGGCGCTAATCTCAATTGTCCGGTATGCCGTTTGGTATGTCCGAAGACGTAGCCCGATTCCGCAAGCAAGCTGAAGAAGCCAGAGAGCACGCGGCGCGCGTTGTAAGCCCTCTCGACAAAGAGGCTTGGCTGCGGATCGCTCAGGAATGGCTGAGGCTAGCGGATGCGGTTGACCCGCGCCCGAAGTAAGGCTGTCTCAGTTGGCGAAGGCCATCCAATAAACAGCTAGGCCCCCTAGCCCGGCGACTAAAGCCACCAGCGCCCAATCGCGTTTCGTGAGCAGTTCGAACATCTTTAGTTCTTTTGGCCCGCCAACTGCACAAACGGCCCCGGCGCGGGGGACGTTATGCTGCACCGAGGCCGCCAACCCAATGGGGGTTTTTCTCCCGGTTGGAGGTTAGGGGCATACCCCGGGAGCGCAGAGTTGATTCCTCCGGCGCGTGATCGTTCCTAGCTCCAAGAAAAACCCGCCGGTAACTGTCCCCGGCGGGTTTCCTTTACGCATTACTCTCGCGGGGGCTTTGGGGTCCGTTCCACGATTGCCTGCCAGCATATCGATCGGTGGTTAAAGAACTTTAGCTGATCAATGCGTACGTCTTTTGAAGTCGTTCTTGGATTGCCTCTATGCGGCTTACCCAACGGCCTGCCCTGACATTGCGAGTCGTTACTGCTCGCCAACCTGCATTCGCCGTTGGCACAATCGCGATCGAGATCCCGTGAAGAGGAAAGTCGTCGAACGCCTGCAATTCCTCGTAAAATAACCATGCGAGATCAGTGCTCGAAATTTTGGTTTTCGCCATCCTTGCTGGCTCGCTGTTAATAAGGCCCGGCCGGTTTGAGCCGGGCACCGGTGATGAAAAGTGCTTTAGAAAAAAGCAACTCTAACGCGAGTGTCGTGAATCACCTAGCATTTCCAATCAAAATACGACCCGCAACAACGCGGATACCCCACCCGTGCGCGGCCAAGCGCACAGGTGGGAGCACTATCAGATGCCAGTGAGGCACTTGCCGAGAAGCGCAAGCGCGATGCTGATCTTGAAGCAGGCGCGGCCTGCGTACAGTCGGATCAGGCGCATCGCCCGCCTGGACTTTCGCGTGCCCTCGGCCAGGCCCTCCTTAAACGCAGTCGATCCGTAGTAGCTGACTATATCCGAAATACACTCACGGCTTTATCGACCATGACGGGAAACCCCGTTTCTACCTCCGAGCGCCGGGCCGCGAGCGCGTGCCGCTGCCTGGCCTGCCGTGGTCCCCTGAGTTCATGGAAGCGCGCCAGCGGGCACTAGATGGCGACTGGGTAGTGCCGCAGCTCGGTGTCAGCCGCACCAGAGCACCGTGAATGCGGCTACCTCACTTCACATCGTCCCAGTCGTTACCCTGCGCCCGGTCATCGGGCCGGCCGGTGAATACGACGATCTTGCCTTCCTGGATCTGGACGCGCTGCACGGCCAAGCCAGCATTCACCGCGCCCCTGACGGCCTTGGTGACGTCACCCTGCTTGAACTTGTGCGCGCCGCGGGACATTGCGTTGAATACACTCCATTGGGCGCTCGGCCGGCCAGGCCACATGCGCGTCGTGGTTCGCGAAATGCTTGCGAAACCGAGGCCCAATGAAAGTCGGGAATCTGTTTGCGCATTATTCGAAAGCTACCGCTCACTATGCGGAAGACAAACCTCTTCGAGCGCGGCGAGATCGGACCAGAGGTATTTCTTGAGGGCCTGGTGTGTCGAAGCTCGTCGATCGACCGTACCGGCCGGGCCGGTCACCCAACCGGGTAAAGGTCAAAAACCCCGCCTCTCCCGCCATGCTGCGGGCCAAGGATGCGTTTTCCTGATGGACGCACTACTTCGCGCGAAATAACCGAGCACTCACCCCTTCGGGGTAGCGCCGGCTACTCGGCCGCACGGCCGTGCGGCACATTCAGGAACGAGCAGCCTCTGAATTTCTAGTAAAATCAGAGCGTCCCCTCACAAACTTAATGTTCTCGTTAAATTGCTAGGGCGTTCAGGAGTGCCAAAGAAACGGCCCCAACGTGCGCGGTGGGCGAACACTGGGGCCGACATTTCCTCGAATGAAGCGCGGGGGGACGTTGCATCCATTCGGTCGTGCACAACTAAGTCGATCCGGTCAGGAATCGTTCCGCTCCCTTTAACGGGGCGGCTCAATCGCACAGCCTTCCGGCGTGAACCCGCGGGCTCAGTCACTATTCGGCCTTGGGGTCGAGCGCTCACGGCGCTAGTCTTGCTTGCTTGGTCATCTTTGTCGCGATTCGTCATACGACGCTGCTCTTCGTGATGGATTGAGCAACCCTATTATGAGCGTGGTCTGGGGAAACTGCGATGAAACTGCAACGAATATTTGGACCACGCGCTCTCGTTTGAACAGTTGGCGGCCCAAGAGGAAAGGCCGGAGGTCAAAGCGCAGTTCGAGGAGCAGGCAGCCGCCTATCGAAAACTAGCAGCCGATCGCGCGGCAAGGTATGGGCTTCGAGCCCCTAGGCCGCGCTGGGGCCGTTCATTTCAACCGCGGGCAACGCGAAAAAGCGACCAACGGCGAGCCAAATTACCGTAAGTCGGTTGATCGTTCGGAGCTACTTTGGAGTACCTCCGCGCTTGATCCCCCCAGCGCCATCCGCCGGCTTCCGCCGGCTTGTAAAGCCCAACCCTGATCCGTTACCAAGCCTCTCGGGGCGACGCTCTGCGCCTGACATGATTACAGATTGTAGTTGTCGCTTCGCTCCTCTGCAGGTAAGTTTCACTCTCGGACAGACGCCCCCCGGCCTGGTCATTTTATCAGGTAAAGCACTGCATTTTTAGCCAAGACGTTTTTCGCTTCGAAAGAATTTTAAAATGAATCACGAAACCAAGAGATTGGTTGTCGGCACTCGTTTTAAGATGAGTGAACTCGGAGTCGCTCGATGCCCGGATCTAGCAGGGCAGACAGGGATCGTTGTCGAGGTGAGCCACAGCAACACGGGCGTTACCGTGTTGTTCGGTGGAGCCAGCAGACCAACTGCCCTGCACAGGGATTTTATCACCCCGATCTCGCGGTAACCGGATCGCTTGCTGGCCCACTCTGGTTGCGGAAAACTCCGCTTAGCGATGGGGCTGAAGGCGAAGCGTTAGGAGGTTTCATTGGCTGACATCGTGAACCTTGGAGATAAGCTAAAAGCGCAGCAGGAAAAAACAGCCCGCATGGACCTGACGGCTAAAATGATCCCAATCATGGTCGAGACAGTTGAGAAGTTTTATTCGATGGGCGCCACACCAGAACACATCGCGCGCTTTCTGCAGGTCGCCATCGAGGAAATTAACAAAAGGCCGCGCTAGATTGAGGGACTGAAGCCAACCCTATCCATATCTGCTAAACTCATCAAGTTGGTACCTGAGGGCGAAGCGAACGCGGTCTCGGGCCGAGTGCTCTGGCAGCAGCTGGGCATGTGGTCACCCGTTAGTGTCAAACACACTTTGAAGAAGATGGCCGCAGCGGGTGAAATCGAAAGGAAACACGTTCCGCACCCAACTGGTGAAGTGGGATTGTATTTCAAACAACCGAGCCGGCCGCAATAAGCGCTGGCAGCGTTCCGTGGATCTCCACAGACACGAAAAAAGGTAGCTCCTCGCCGCCCCGCATGGGCTCCTCCAGCAGAGGTAATTACTTGAGCCCGCATCCGTTCCGATCTGGAACAAATCGCGGCAGCCCCGTTTGAGTCAAAATTCTGTTGCGCGAGGTTGCGTTATGTGTAGGTCCAACTGGACGCCGTCTATTGTGCCCAACGAAACCGATCAGACGGTCTATCTGGTCGCCAGTGGCCGCGCCTGGGTCGAGGCCGACTACGAAACCACCGACCTGGAGACCGTGATCCAGGACCTCCTCACAGGCCAGTACACCAACCCGATCCGTGTCGTCGCCTTCAACACCGCCGAGCGCTGGTCCGAAGACGTAGCTCACGAACTCCGGCGTCGCTGCGATCTGCAGATGCGGGACGTGCCGTTCTTCCTTCAGGATTTCACCGACCGCTATGAAGGCCGGTATCGCGACGTGCAGTTGCCGCTGCCGATGCGTTTGGTCTGACCGTGGCCTTCCAGCGGAAGAAACCGGCAGCGGAAATTTCACCCCGGCGGGCAGCTATTCGCGTAGTCTCACAGGGTGGCAAAAAAATTATTCCGTAATGTCAGATACTGAACAGACGAAAATCCGCGCCCAATTCTAATTTTCAGCCTCGCAGGTTAATGCCATGACAATCAAAACGCGGCTGCTGAAGCGCCGCCGCCGGGGCGTGGGGGAATGCCATGTTAGATCTCAACAGGGAGATTGAGCTTCTGGAACGCTGCGCCTCGGAATGCGCGCTGATTTCCGACTTGGCCACCGATCAGCACGCACAACAGGAAAACAGAAAACTTGCGATTGAATATCGTCAGCTAGCGGAGGATTTGAAATCCTACCGGTCGACCTGGGCGGTTTAGCAGCATCTCGCCTATAATGAGTTCCTGAATAATTCTTTGTGCCTAACATGGGTTGTTGCCGGGAGGCTTCCACACCTCCTAAAGTCGGGCCGGTTTCTTGCCCGCCAACGCGCTGCTCGCAGAGCGCCAGAAGTCCGGGGCACCGATCCGATCATCCGCCGGAACGGCGAGCTGCTCACGCGATCGCTTCCTTCGGGGACAGCAAAGGGATTTAACCGTCGCCCAGGTTCCCATACCCCGCCTACTGTCGCAAGGTCGGATAGACTTGCAGCTGGCTCCGATTATAGTAGCGTCACATCAAGAAAAAATTGCACGGCCGCCCGGCCAGGCCAATTAAAAAAGGGAGAGCTTTCGATGCATTTTCTAAAGGCTGCAGTTGCGGTAGGTGTCGCCGTCACAGCGTTTGCTGGGGTAGCACTTGCACAGAGCAAGCCGCAGGAGATCAAGATCGGTATCACCACATTCCTGTCCGGGCCGGCTTCCGTCTTCGGCGTGCCGGCAAAGGCAGCGGCTGAGATGATAGCGGAAGACCTGAACAAGAAGGGAGGCATCGGCGGTGTCCCCGTGAAGCTTTCCTTCATCGATGAGGGCGCCGGCGGCGAAGCGCTGGTCTCCAACTACCGGCGCATGGTGCAGGACGAAAAAGTCGACGCGACATTCGCCTCGATCTCTTCCGGCAGCTGCAACCAGCTTGTTCCGGTTGCCGAAGACCTCAAGGTCATGAACTTTATGTGGGATTGCGGCGCGGCCTCAATCCTCGAGACGAAGAAGTATCGCTACAATTTCCGCACGCAGGCGAACGGCACGCCCGAGATGCTCGCGGTGCTCGTCTATCTCCTCAAGACAAAGCCCGACTTCAAGACCATCGCGGTCGTCAACCAGGACTACGCGTGGGGCCGCGAAAGCTGGGAAATATTCTCGACCGCATTGAAAGCGATGAAGCCTGACGTTCAGGTGGTGGCGGAGCTCTTTCCGAAGTTCGGCGCCCCTGACTATTCCACTGAGGTATCCCGCTTGCTGGCACTGCGGCCAGATGTCGTCCTCACTACCTCCTGGGGCGGCGACCTCGACACACTGGTGCGACAGGCAGGCCAACGCGGCTTGTTGCAGCAATCGACATTTGTGCTGGGTATCGGCGAATCCTCGATCCAACGACTGGGCAAGGATCTGCCGGAAGGCCTGATCGTTGGCGCGCGCGGGGACCACTGGTTCCTGCATCCCGAAAAAAAGAACGATCCTGCCTTCAAGGCCTTTGCCGAGGCATTCAAGGCAAAGACTGGCGCTTGGCCGATCTACCCGGTCTACCATATGGCGCAGGCCTTCACGGCATTGCAGACGGCCTATGACAAGGCGATCAAGGCCAATGGCGGCAACTGGCCGACGCGAGAGCAGGTCGTGGACGCGACTGCCGGTACCGAATTCGCGACCGGTTTCGGCAGGCCAATCACGCTAAGGCCTGAGGACAATCAGGGTCTGGAAGCGCAACTCGTCGGCGTCACCAAATCCTTTCCGGGCTATGACTTCAAACTTCTCGACAACATGATGATCTTCGATCCAAAGGTGATCACCAATCCGGCGGGCGTGCGCTCGGTCGATTGGCTGAAGACGCTCAAGCCGGAATTCGTCAAGATGGACGTGCCGACCTTCAAGCAGTAGTCCTGATCACCGTCCTTCGGTTTCAACCGGAGGACGGGCTTTCCTGAAGGTCCTCATGAACTCGACTCTCGCCACCCTGGCCGTCCTGGACGGGATCAGTTACGCCGCCTTGGTGTTCCTGGTTTCCGTCGGGCTCAGCCTGATCTTCGGTGTGCTGCGCGTGGTAAACGTGGCGCACGGCTCGCTCTATGCCTTCGGCGCCTATCTCGCCGCGACATTCAGCCTCGCGATCGCACAGGTGTCGCCGTGGCTCACCTATCCGGCGCTGCTGGCCGCCTCCATCGTAATCGGCATCGTGTGCGGTGGTTTCATCGAGCGCTTCCTGTTGCGGCCGCTCTATGGACGCGACGACGTGCTGCAGCTTCTGATCACCTTCGCAGCCTTCATGATCATGGACAATCTGCAGCGTCTGATCTGGGGCGTCCAGCCGATTTTCGCTGCCGAGCCCTTGAGGCTATTGCCGAACATCAGCGTATTCGGCGTAAACTATACGTCCTACCAGGTCATCCTGCTACCGGGCGTGGCGGTCGCGACACTGCTCGGACTGCGCTACTTTCTGCGGAAAACCCTTGCTGGCGCCGTGATTCTGGCGGTCACTGAGGATCGCGAGGCGTCAACCGCGATCGGGATCGACGCCCAGCGCGTCTACTCCATTACGTTCATCATCGGGGCGAGCCTGGCGGCGCTCGGCGGCGCCCTTGCTTCGCCCACCACGTCGCTGGTGCCCGGCATGGGCGCGGACATGATCGTGCTGTCTTTCGCAGTGGCGGCCACTGCGGGCCTGGGGCAGATCGAGGGCACCGCCCTCACGGCCCTCATGATCGGTTTGACGCGCGCCTTCGTCATCTATCTGCAGCCAGAGTTCGAAGTCCTCGTACCCTATCTGCTGATGGTACTGGTGCTTCTGGTGCGTCCGTTCGGACTGTTCGGTGCCGTGCAGGTGAGAAAAATCTGATGGTGGGCCGCATCAAGCCGATCACGGCAGTCGCAATCATCTTCTTTCTATCGAGTGCGATACTGCCGCTCTTCGTCGCGAGTTGGTCGACGCTGTTCGCGCTCATTCTCGCCAAGGGCGTCGTGGTGCTTGGTATCGTCCTGTTGCTGCAGGCGGGACAAGTGTCGTTCGGACACGCGATGTTCTTTGCCACAGGCGCCTACACCGCGGCGTTCTGGGGCAAATACATCGGCGGTGGCGATATCCTGCTCTATCTCGTGCTCGGTGGCTTAACGTCCACTGTTTTCGGCCTGATCGTCGGTCTGTTCGTGGTTCGCTACCGGGAAATCTTCTTCGGAATGCTGAACCTGGCTTTCTCGATGGTGTTGTGGTCGCTGCTTGAGAAAATGTTCCACTACACCAACGGGGCTGACGGCATCCGGGTCGCCCGTCCCGGCTTGCTCGGATTTTCGTTCACGCCGGAGACGTTCCAGTACGTCATTCTCTATGTCAGCCTCTTGATCGCGATTGCCGCGTTCTACGGCGTGCAACGCTATCTCGACAGCCCACTCGGTCACATGTTGCGGGCAATGAAATCAAACGAAACCCGGCTCGAATATCTGGGAATGTCGGCGCGGCGCGTGCTGCTCATCGGTTACGTGATCTCCGCGTTTCTAGGCGGCATTGGCGGTACGCTGGTATCGATCATTCAGCAGATCGCGACGCCCGAGTTCGGCTTCTGGACCAAGTCCGGCGAGTTCGTGTTCATCGCGATCCTCGGCGGCGGCGCCCATGCCTTCGGTGCTTTCGCGGGTGCTGCGATGTTCGAATGCGTGCGGTTCTATGCCGCCGCGCATCTGGCAGACTCCTGGCAGCTCATCCTCGGCGTTGTGCTGATCGTCATCATCCTTTACGCGCCGAACGGCCTGATCGGCCTCCGCCAGCGCTACGGTCAATCCAGGCAGAGAGGGCATTGATGGCCCACGTCCTGCTTTCCGCAAAGAACATCAAGATCCGGTTCGGCGGCGTCATCGCCGCCGATGGAATCGACCTCGATGTCCTCGAGGGCGAAAACCTCGCCATCATCGGGCCGAACGGGGCCGGCAAGACGACGTTCCTCAACATATCGACCGGTTATCTGCGGCCGCAAGCCGGCTCCGTAACCTTTCTCGGCCACGACATCACCGCGCAGCTGCCGCGCAGGATCACCAAGCTCGGCATAGCCCGCGCCTTCCAGATTCCGCAGCTATTCCTCGATCAGACCGTGATGGAGAATATGCTGATCGCGGCCGCCTCCCTGCGAGGACGCCCGTCCGGCTTCCAGGCCCTATCGCGGATGCCGGAGGTGCCGGAAATGGAGCGGCTGCTGGATCTCGTCGGTGTCAGATCGTATGCAGAACGTACTGCGCGGGAGCTGCCCGAGGGGCAGCGCAAGCTCGTCGATATCGCGCTCGCGCTCGCGCTGAAGCCAAAGCTGCTTTTGATGGACGAACCGACCTCGGGCGTTGCGTCGTCCGAGAAACTAGCCATCATGGACATTCTCACCACGGCGCTCGCAAAGGAGAAAGTAACCTCCGTCTTCGTCGAACACGACATGGATATGGTGGAGCGCTACGCCAACCGCGTCGCCGTGTGGAACGTCGGCAAGATCCAGAAGATCGGCACGCCGGCGGAGGTGCTGGCGGACCCGAAGGTCCGGGAACAGGTGATCGGGATATGACACCGATGCTGAGTTTCGAGAACGTCAACGTAGCGATTGCGGACGCGCCGGTGCTGCGCAATGTCAGCTTCTCGCTGCTTCCAGGCGTAAGCGCCGCGCTCATCGGCCGAAACGGCGCCGGCAAAACCACGACCGTGCGCACCATCATGGGCTTCACGAAGGCGAGCGGCATCGTTCGGCTGGGCGGCGAGGATCTTGGACCGGTCCCGCCGCATCGCCGGCCGTCGCTTGGTCTTGGCTACGCGCCTGAGGATCGGCGCCTGTTTTCCGCCTTTACCGTCGAAGAAAACATTTTGCTTCCCGGCCGCGTCGGTAAGCTGAGTCCGGAAGAGACGCGACGGCGGTTGGAGCGGGCCTATTCGGTGCTGCCAGAACTCAAGGAGCTTGCAAAGCGTCCGGCGGGATCGGTCTCGGGCGGACAAGGCAAGATGGTGGCGCTTGGCCGGGCGCTTATGCTTGGCACCCGGCTGCTTATCCTGGACGAGCCATTTCAAGGGCTTGCGCCTGTCTTGGCGCAGCGATACGCGGAAGCACTCCGACGGCTTCGTTCGCAGGACAAGGACATTACGCTCCTCATCACCGAATCAAATCCGAAGCTGCTCGAGACATTCGCGGACGTGACTCTAACGATCGAAAGAGGCGAGATAGAAGGAGCACGGTGAACTAAGTGAAGCAATGGCTTTCATCGCCCGGTCTTAGAGCGCCAGAGTAATGCTGCTGACGTTACTCATTGGATTGGTCGGGCTGGTGTTGGTGACGCGCGACCAAAGGAAGCGGCAGCTAGAAAGATAAGGCCGCCGTCCGTGGGCGGCCTCTTTCGTTGTGCCTGATCGCACTCGCAAACCGCAATCCGTAGCGGCTTCCCTTAGAGGCATTGCAGCGCTTCAATCGGCCATGCCCACCCTCACCCGCCGCCCTCACCCCAAACTCTCCGACTGTTGGCATGTCTTTTGTGGTGACGTTCAGGTCGGCACGATCGCGGTCCAATCGGGCTTGCCTGTCAAAGCTAGGCAATGGCGATGGGACGTCGGTTTCTACCCAGCATCTCACCGCGGGCATAACCGCTCCGGCTATGCGGCGAGCTTCGATGAGGCGCGGGCGGGCTTCGAGGTCGCCTGGAAAGACTACCTCCCGAAATGCACGGAAGCTGATTTCAACGAGTATCGCCGCCAACGCGCCTGGACGGCTTGGAAGTACCGCATGCATGAGGGGGGCCTAGCTCTGCCGACGCAATCGACCAACGGACGGGCGCGCTGTTTCTGCGGCTCCTCGATCGATGTAGCGAGCGCCGCGGCGCACGTTAATGAGGCGCATCCTGAGCCCGCCTGAATAGGGAGCGGAAAACTTGAATCGGATCGGCTCGCACGATCATTGCCATGGTAATCATCTGCGGATTCGTGGGGCTATGGGGCATGCTGAGATGAAGTTTTCGACTGAACGACCTTATGCGGATCCAGAGAAGGCCGCGCGCAAGCTCCTAGAGATTGCTAATGCGACGGAAGCCATCCAGGATGGCCGCATCCACATCGAGAAGATCAACGCTCCGATGCTGTACAAGGAAGGCGCTTCGCCCGCGGAATACGGCGCCGGGCTGCGCTTTGCAATCGACAAGGGTTGGCTGTTGCTGCACGAGAGCGGGACCTTCGTGAAGTTCACCCCGGCCGGGGCCGAACTGTTCGCCTGAGAACGCGAAAGGCCGCCCCTTCAGTTATAGCACGCCCACAAAGGCAGAAACGATCAAGATTGCCGCTCCCACCGCTGGGATTATCACATCAACTGTTACGCGTCGCTTGGCAGATTCGGTCATGGCTGAACCCTCCATCCACGGGAAACCGCGTTGTCTGACCTATCGCGACCGAGCACTGTGCGTCAGCTCACATACATATCGAGAAAGTTCACCCAGGCGGGCCTGTTCGTGGCTCGGTGCAAGGGTACGGGTGGTGTCGGGGTGGTCCCTGTCCTCGGAGTGCGTTTCGTGCGAACGCCTGTGCCGGTTCTCGGTCGCGGATGGGGGACTCAATGGAACCCAGTGTTCAATTTTATACACCTGGGGCGGAACGATTTTCCGGATCCGACGTGATCTATTCGGGTAGGGCAAACGGCATGAGGACGTGCAATGCCCAGCAGACCGATCAAGCTCCCTTCCGAGGGCATCATGAGCAGTATGCGTCTCGGCATTACAGTGACGGGCTTATACAGCGTGGTCCAATGGGGCTCATGATTGTCTTCTTGCGCGGGCCGCCCTAGGTGTCGAAAATTGGGATGTTTTTGCGCAGGTGTGGAGAATACCGCTATGCAAAACTCCATTGATATTGACTCCCGGCATAGCCGCGAGATCGTTCGAGAAATTGGCGAGAGACTGCGGGCTTCATTCACAGTGGAGCGAGAGTTGCCCGCGCACTTCAAAACGCTAATCGAACGACTCCGACAATCGGACGACCAAGCGCAGCTAAGAGGTTAAGCCACGTCGCGTTTCGCGGCAGCACTCTCACGTTTCCAAGCTCAGCGGCGCAAGCCATTGTGATTTTCAAACTAGGCCACGGTGTTGAATGCCGCGTTTAGGGGCGGTTGTGGGCGTCGTTTGCGCGATTTTGGGGGTATCGACGCGTTCGATCCCGGCAATCGCGCTCCTGCCCCTGTGCCGGGGTCTGGGACGTCAGCGCTGATTGACGTTCAGGCCGCGCAACGTCTACTGAATGGGCCACACTCGGTGTGTAATATCTTTCCCGAGGGTGTGAACCTGAAAAGCATCCGAACTGGATTGCCCTCATAGCTTCGGTGGTCAAGGCAAGCGCCCTCGCCCGTCAGCGCAAGGTCGTCGATCGAGAAAGCCTTTGGTGATGTCGCTTCAAGTTTGGGTGCCCAGTAAGCCGCGATCGACGGACGGCCTACAAGCATCACTCCCTCACACGCGCACTCCAACGTCGCTCTCTCGTCGTACAGGTCGAGCAAGGCTTCGACATCGCCGAGCCGGCAGGTATCAAGCCAGTCCACGACGATAGCGAGTGGATCGAACTGGTCCGGTGACGTCGCCATCGATGCCCATCCTAAACCGACTGCGCCTCCCGGTAGCGCTGTTAGTCGGTTCATCATGAACGGTCGTTGAATGACGTTCCGTAATACTACGGTAGAGGGGAATTGCTTTTGCCGCTATTTGCACCGCCGATTAATGTCCAGAGCATTTCCTACCGCCATGTCCAACAAAGCAGGCGAGAGCTCCCAACTTCGCGCCACCGATCATGGCAAAGAGCGCTATCATCCATCGGAGGTTCATCTCCGCAAACATCCCGGACACAAAAACGAACAAGAGCCCGAAGCCGGCTCCAATCTTGAAATCTAGCTCGGTGCATTTCTCGCACAAACGGCTCTCCGCTTGACAAGGCGGGAGCGCATTCGGGTCTCTCTGTACCGAAAGTTACCGACGATCGTGCGACGATGATTGAGATATAGCTAATGACGGTTCCCGATATAGGAACGAACGTTAGTGGTTGCGATTATTATGCGGGCCCTGTTCTCTTCAGTCAGTGGCCTGTGCACGGCCCGCCGTTAAAGTGCGGCCGACGCGTCCCGCCACGTCGGCGCAGTCGACGAAATCCCCAACCCGACCGTCGCGCCGAACGCCAACAGAATCGACGACAGCGCGGTTGCCACCAGCGCACCCAATATCGCGGGCGACCAGTTCAAATACCTGGAGGGAACCTTAATGGGAGCAGCGCCGTGTTCAATCTGTTTTACCATGTCAGCGCAGCCCGAAGAATGACAATACGGCCATGATGACGACGACTAATCCAACCAGATAAATCAAACCGTTCAATTTTCTCTCCTCGTTTCGCTACGATCGCACTTGCAGTTCATGTTGCGCTCTGCGATGCGCTCTTTCCCGCCGCGTCGACCACGCGGCTGACCTTGCCTGAAAGGTCGTCCATCGCCCCCCTTGCGCCGTCGATCGTGAGGCCCTGCCTGCGCGCTTCGTCTGCCGCGGTTTCCACGACGGTTGCCGCAACCGTGGCCGCCTTCTCGATCTGCTGGCCTGCGATTTCGGCAGCCTTGCTTTTCAGGGTCTCGCTGGTTTCGCCAAGGTATGATTTTTCGAT
>NZ_JAFCMD010000046.1:0-17092 GCF_018130105.1 Bradyrhizobium sp. AUGA SZCCT0160 | reverse complement strand
CACCGGGGAGAGCGCGTCATAAGCCGTAAAGCCATTGCGCAGGGAATGTCGGATGCTCTCCGCTGCCCTGTATGCTCATGTGCAGCTTCTTTAGCACAATCGCACATGAGACCGCGGGTGCAGCGCGCATCCGGCATTCCCTGCGCCCTCTGAATTTTGAGGGCAAGGAATTTCTGGCAAAGCTCGGGCTTATCAGGCCGCGAGAATGCGAAGGTGTGTTTGGATAATGCTGCAGCGACAAACACAGCCGTCGTCCCGGGCTTGACCCGGGACCCATACGCCGCGGCCCATCGGTGAGAGCGCAGGCGTTTGCGACCTTCTGCAACAACAACCGCCGCGGAGTATGGGTCCCGGCTCAAGGCCGGGACGACACCGAGCAAGAAGCAGGCTACGCGCTCTTCACACCCCGAGCCAGCTCAAGCCACCCGGAAGATCGCCGACGGCAAAATCAACTTGCAGGACCCTTCGATGAACCGGATCGCTGGCCGCTTCCGAGCTGTGCAAAATAGGCGTCGCATAGAGCCAGATATCGCCGGCCTCGGCCAGGCAGACCGCGCTCCCGCATTTTTCAACCACGCTCTTTACTTCGGGTTCGGGGATCAGACCCAGCCGGTGCGATCCCGGCGCGATCAGAAGGGGCGCGTTCGTCGCCGGTACAGGGTCGAGATGAACGCGCAGCGTCACCATGCCGGCCAGCAGGTCAAATGGCGGCGCGACGTGAAGCAATCCGCTTTTGACGGTCCAGGGACCAAAGCCCGCGACCTCGACGCGTCCAGCGACGGCGATCGTTCGATCCTGATGCCAGGCAAGCGCCCAGTTGGTCGAAACTGTCTTGTCGAAAAGAATGGCTCTGACGGGATGACAGCTTTCACCGAGGACCGCGGCAGCGACTCTCCAAACGGCTCCCGGCGGCGCAAGAAATCGCCGCACCTCGGCATTGCCGTGAAGCCTGATGCCGGCCTGATCCGCGGGCAAATTGGCGACCGAATCTTCAAGGTCCCGCAATTCCGGCGCGCCAAGAGCCGCGTGCATGCGTAGCGCGCCGATCTCGGCGAACGTCGCCGCTTCATTCGCAGAAAGAGCGATGGTCATACCTCTACCCGATCGGCTTCAGCCCCGCCTCGATCGCCGCGCGGCGCGGTTCGAGGAACGGCGGCAGCGCCAGTTTCTCGCCGAGCGTTTCCATCGGCTCGTCGGTCGCAAAGCCCGGGCCGTCGGTTGCGATCTCGAACAGGATGCCGTTGGGTTCGCGAAAATAGAGGCTGCGAAAGTAAAACCGGTCGATCTCGCCGCTGTTGCGGACGCGCAACTCGTTCAGCCGCTGCGTCCAGGCATGATACTGCGCCTCGTCGGGCGTGCGGAACGCGACATGATGCACGCCGCCCGCGCCCTGCCCCGCCATCGGCGATGCCTTGTCCTCGAGCACATGCAGTTCGGCGGCGGGATTGTTCTCGTCCTTTGCCTCGCCCATCGCGAATACGTGAATCCGCGCCCCGTGCGCGGCATAGTCGCGGACGCGGCGCATGTTCATGACCTCGGTCAGCACCAACGCGGTGCGGGGCAGATCGTGCACGGTGAGCACGATCGGGCCGAGACCGCGGATCTGATGCTCGGCCGCAACCGTACTGCGCTCCCAGGGCGAGGAAGCGCCAGCCCCGCCGTCATCGACCAGCACCAGGCGCTGCCCCTCGCCGTCTTCGAACGGCAGCGTCAGCCGGCCGTCGACCTCGATGACATCGCCAGTCACGCCGCCCGCCGCCTTGAGGCGGTCGCGCCAGAACCCGAGCGTCTTTTCACCCGCGACCCGCAAGCCCGTGCGCGAGATCGAATTGGTGCCGCGCCGCTCCGGCGCCGCCGGAAAATCGAAGAAGGTAAGGTCGGTGCCGGGATTGGCTTTGCCGTCGGCATAGAACAGATGGTAGGCGCTGACGTCGTCCTGGTTGACCGTCTTCTTGACCAGCCGCATGCCGAGCAGGCCGGTGTAGAAGGCCAGATTCTCGCGCGGCTTCGCCGAAACCGCGGTCAAGTGGTGAATTCCGGTGAGGTGCATGGCATCATCCTTATCGCGAGGAAAAACAAGCGCGGCGATTTGGGTCTTCGGGATCATGTAGGATATGATCATGTAGGATATGATCATGTAGGATATAGTGTGATTATTCGCCAGCGGCCCTGTCGCCGGCCTGTTCAGGGACAAACTCCATGACCGAACACATCATAGTGTCCGACGAAGACGCAACGCGCGTGATCACGATGCGGCGGCCCGAGAAGAAGAACGCGATCACCCAGGACATGTATCGCGCGATGAGCGATGCGATCAACAAGGCGCAGGACAATCCGGCCATCCGCTGCCTTATCATCACCGGCGGCTCCGGCGTGTTCACCGCCGGCAACGATCTGGAGGATTTCCTCAAAGACGGCACCTCCAATCCCGATTTGCCCCGCGCCTCCAACGCCGCAAAGTTTCTCTATTCGCTGGCGCACAACACCAAGCCGATCATCGCCGCCGTCGACGGCATCGCGATCGGCATCGGCACCACGATGCTGTTCCATTGCGACCACGTGCTGGCCAGCAATACCGCGACGTTCTCGACACCATTCATCAATCTCGGGCTGGTGCCGGAAGGCGCCTCCAGCCTGCTGGCGCCCCGCGCCATGGGACACCAGCGCGCGTTCGCGATGCTGGTGATGGGACGCAAATTCAGCGCCGACGATGCGCACGCCGCCGGCTTCGTCAACGTCGTGGTGGCGCCGGGGCATACCGAGGCCGAAGCGCGCAAGGTGGCGCGCGAAATCTGCGCGCTGCCGGCCGAAGCGGTGGCGATCTCGCGCAAGCTGCTGAAACTGCAGCCGGAGGACATGACCCGCCGGATCGACCAGGAAGGCCATTTGTTCGGCGAACGGATGCGCTCCAAGGAAGCGATATCAGCGTTCAAGAAATTCTTCGACCGCAAGAAGGGGTAGAGGGAAAGACGTTCCCTCCCCATCCGTCATTGCGAGCGCAGCGAAGCAATCCATCGCGCCGCATAAAGGAAGAATGGATTGCTTCGTCGCTACGCTCCTCGCAATGACGGGGAATCAGAAAACCGCTCTCGCATGTTAGCTCCATGAAAATTCTCCTTCGTCACATCCTTGTTTCGGCGATCATGCTGGCTCCCGCCGCGTCCCTCGCCCAAACCCCCGCCCCCATCGATCTGCGCATTCTCGCGATCAATGATTTTCACGGCTATCTCCGCCCGCCGCAGTTCGGGATCCGGATCGCCGATCCCGAGGACAAGACCAAGAAGATGTTCGTCGCCGCCGGCGGCGCCGAGCACATGGCAACGTTGGTCAAGGAACTTCGCGACGGCCACAAGAATTCGATCTTCGTCGCTGCCGGCGATCTGATCGGCGCCAGCCCGTTCCTGTCGGCGATGTTCCACGACGAGCCCACCATCGAGGCGCTGTCGATGATGGGACTGGATATTTCCTCGGTCGGCAATCACGAGTTCGACGAAGGCAAGGCCGAACTGCTGCGCATGCAGAACGGCGGCTGCCATCCCGTCGACAAATGTCAGGGGCCGCATCCCTTCCTCGGCGCGAAATTCCGCTATCTGGCCGCCAGCACCTTCGAGAAGGCGACCGGCAAGACCGTGCTTCCCGCCTATGAAATCAAAACCTTCGAGGGCATTCCGGTTGCCTTCATCGGCCTGACCCTGAAGGGCACGCCCAACGTCATCTCGCCGGAGAGCGCCGCCGGCCTCGAATTCCGCGACGAGGCCGAGACGGTGAACGCGCTGATCCCCGAACTGAAGGCGCGCGGCGTCGAGGCCATCGTGGTGCTGATTCACGAAGGCGGCCTGCCGACCGGCGACTACAATGAGTGCCCGGGCATATCAGGCCCGATCGTCGATATCGTCAGGAAGTTCGACAAGGCGGTCGACATCGTCGTCTCCGGCCACACCCATCAGGCCTATGTCTGTGAGATCGACGGCAGGCTGGTCACGTCAGGCGACAAATACGGCACCATCGTTACCGCCATCGACGTCAAGCTCGATCCGGCCAGCCGCGACATCGTCAGCGCCAGGGCCAACAACACCATCGTCCGCACCGAGGCCTACGCCAAGAATCCCGAGCAGACCGCGCTGATCGAAGCCTATGACAGGGTTGCCGCGCCGATCGCCAACCGTCCGGCGGGCTCGATCACGGAAACGCTGTCGCGCGTGCCCAACAATGCCGGCGAGAGCCCGCTCGGCGACGTCATCGCCGACGCGCAACTGGCCGCGACCAGTGCGCCTGCGAACGGCAGCGCGGTGATGGCCTTCACCAATCCCGGCGGCGTGCGCATCGACATCACGCGCAAGGAAGATGGCGCCGTGACCTATGCCGATCTGTTCGCGAGCCAGCCGTTCCGCAACCAACTGGTGACGCTGACGCTGACCGGAAAGCAGATCAAGGACATGCTGGAGCAGCAATGGTTCGATCCGAAACGGCCGCGGATCCTGCAGGTCTCGAAGGGTTTCAGCTACGCCTGGGACAACAGCAAGCCGGACGGCGAGCGCATTCTCCCGGAGCGAATGGCGCTGAACGGCGCGCCGATCGACCCCGCCGGGAGCTATCGCGTGACTGTCAACAATTTCCTCGCGGTCGGCGGCGACGGCTTTACGGTCCTCACCCAAGGAACCGCCCCGCGAATCGGCGTCTACGACATCGACGCGTTGAACAGCTATTTCCTGGCCAACAGTCCGGTCGCCCCCGGTGCGGTCAATCGCATCGCCCGAATCAACTGAGGTGCAGTCCGCCTCCCCCGCGGGAAGGAACCATGGCCCTTTCCGAGCGGCCGCCGAGCGCCTAGATTGTGCGTTCGCGGCCCGCCCGCACGCCAGGATTTCGCATGACGCTGTTACTGACGCATTCCGCCTGTCTCGACCATCTGACGCCGCCGGGACATCCCGAGCGTCCCGACCGGCTGCGCGCGGTCGCCGAGGTGCTCGGCGAGGACCGCTTCAAGGCGCTGGTGCGCGGCGAAGCGCCGGAAGGCAGTCTTGATTCCGTGACGCTGTGCCATGGCGAGCATTATGTCGGCGAACTCCGCCACATCGCGCCCACCAGCGGCCTGATCTATATTGACGGCGACACCTCGATGTCGCCGGGGACGTGGGAAGCTGTGATGCGCGGCGTCGGCGGTGCGGTGGCCGCGACCGACGCGGTCATGTCCGGCGCCCATCACAACGCGTTCGTCGCGGTCCGCCCGCCCGGCCATCATGCCGAAGTGAGCAAGCCGATGGGCTTTTGCTTCTTCGACAATGCCGCGATCGCCGCCCGCCATGCCCAGCGGAAATACGGCATCGCGCGCGCGGCGGTGGTCGATTTCGACGTCCATCACGGCAACGGCACTCAGGATATTTTCTGGTCCGATCCGACCGTGATGTATTGCTCGACGCACCAGATGCCGCTGTTTCCCGGCACCGGCGCCTCCGGCGAGCGCGGCGAGCACGACACCATCGTCAACGCGCCGCTGGCGTCGGAGGACGGCAGCGTCAAGTTCCGCATGGCGTTCGAAAACCTGATCCTGCCGCAGCTGCAGAAATTCAGCCCCGAACTCATCATCATCTCCGCCGGCTTCGACGCGCATTTCCGCGATCCCCTGGCCTCGCTCAACGTGAAGGCGGAGGATTTCGGCTGGGTGACGCGCAAGCTGATGGATGTCGCGGATGCAAGCGCCGGTGGCCGGGTGGTCTCGGTGCTGGAAGGCGGCTACGATCTGCAGGGGCTGAAAGAGTCGGTCGCATCCCATGTCACCGCATTGATGGGCGCCTGAAACCTCGCCACAATACGCCCGCAAAAACTTCGTTTGATTCTGCGCATCACGATTTGATCTGCGCATCCGGGAACACAATATGGCCGAAAACACCCAAGTGGACGTCAAAAAGCTGAGCTTCGAGCGCGCGATCGAGGAACTTGAATCGATCGTCAAGCGGCTCGAGGACGGCAAGGTCCCGCTTGAGGAATCGGTTGCGATCTACGAGCGCGGCGAGGCCCTGAAGCGGCGCTGCGAGGAGTTGCTGCGGCAGGCCGAGGCCCGCGTCGACAAGATCACCACCGATGCCAGCGGACAGGTGACCGGCACCGAGCCGCTCGACGTGCAATAATCGGGAACATTAGGCGAATGTGACACCCGCCATCCCGCAAGGGGCCGAGTAGCGGCCGAATTAGCTACCCAATTAGCCGCCGAATTAGTTCTTGGCGCGCAAAACGGCCTGATATAGTCCGGCCAGCACCCGGGGACAGTTCGTGCGCGTTCAGCACCGCCATATCATCTACATACAGGGGTACGATCCGCGCGGATTGGCGCAATACTATCGCATGTTCCGTACCGAACTGCGGAAATTCGGCCGGCTGTACCAGCTTTCCGCCACCATCAGCCGGCCCAAGGTAGCAGCCGACGACGAGATGGCGTCCTGGACCATCGAGACCAAGGCGGACGACTGGCAGACCCGTACCAGCTACGACTTCCTGCGCTTCGAAGACTTCATCCAGCGCGACCTCGCCTCGCCGATCTGGCGCACGGTTCTCAACGCGGTCTGGATCTATTGGCGGCTGGTGTTCAACGGCACGCTCGCGCGCTTCACACGTGCGAACTGGCGTTTCGCGGCCTTCATCACCTACCCGCATTTCGTGCTGCTGCTGGAAGCCCTGGGCTCGGCCGGCATCGCCTTCGTATTCATGAAGGGCCTCGATGCGCTGGGTATCCCGGCGCCCTTCAGCATTGCCGCTTCGATCGCGATATTCGTGGCACTGCTCGGCATCCTGCTGAAATACACCGAAAACAGCACTTACGTGCTCTATCTGCTGTCCGACTGGATCTGGACCTGGGACTTTGCGCACCGCGCCCGCCCCGACTGGGACCAGCGCCTCGACCGCTTCGCGCAGCACCTCGTCAATGTGGCGCATTCGAGTGACGCCGAAGAGATCGTCGTTGTCGGCCACAGTTCCGGATCATTCCTGGGCACCGAAATGCTGGCGCGCGCGCTCAAGCTCGACCCCGCACTGGGACGTCACGGTCCGCGCATCGTACTGCTGACGATCGGCGGCAATTTACCAATCATCGGCTTCCACGCGGCGGCGAAGGATTTCCGCGAGCATCTGCGCCAGCTCGCCGTCGAGCCGTCGATCGACTGGATCGACTGCCAGGCACGCAAGGACGTGATGAACTTCTACCAGTTCGATCCGATCAAGAGCCACGGCATCGAGGTCGGCACCATCAGGCGCAATCCCACCATCGTGGCGGTGCGTTTCCGCGACATCGTCCGGGCCGACCATTACGAGACTTTCCGCTGGCAGTTCTTCCGGGTCCATTTCCAGTTCGTGATGGCCAACGAACAGCCCGACGCCTACGATTTCTTCATGATCGTCTGCGGACCGATCCCCCTGAGCGCGCGCATGGCCGTTCCGGATGCCGCGTTGGCGGTTGCAACCGGCGATCCGGCTGCGCGCGAATGGGCCTGGAAACGGATCGAAACCGCCAGGGCCGGCGCGCCGGATGCCGACGATTTAGGCGGCATGGAACCTTCCGCCCGCCGGAGCGGTTAAAAAATCGAGGTTTTTGAACCGAACGGCCGGGAACCCTGACCTAGCAGCGGGTTGGCTTTGGCCGCCGCTTTGGTGTAAAGCTTGCAATTCTATGGGCTGTGGAGAGCGGGTCTGCCGGTCATTTCCGACGGAAGCAAGTTCTTCAAATGGCTGAAGAAACTGACCGGGAAGGGTTAAACGGACCAGCGTGATGTAGATCACATGGCTCGATCCGGAGTGTATCTTGGCTTTCAAATCAGAAATCGGCCTGCCGAGATGGCACCCGGGCTCTGGATTTTCGCTGCGCGGTTAACGCGCAATCCATCTCGCGTCGGACCATTCGCTCCGACATGCAAAATTGGAATATCGCTGTGACCGAATTTAGTAAGACGCCCCTTCTCGATACCATCCGCACCCCCGATGACCTTCGCAAGCTCAAGATCGAGCAGGTCCAGCAGGTTGCCGACGAGCTCCGCCAGGAAACCATCGACGCGGTTTCGGTGACCGGCGGGCACTTCGGCGCCGGCCTCGGCGTCGTCGAACTGACCACGGCCATCCATTACGTCTTCGATACGCCCCGTGACCGCCTGATCTGGGACGTGGGCCACCAGGCCTATCCGCACAAGATCCTCACCGGCCGCCGTGATCGGATCCGCACGCTGCGCACCGCCGGCGGTCTGTCCGGCTTCACCAAGCGCAGCGAGAGCGACTACGATCCGTTCGGCGCCGCGCACTCCTCGACCTCGATTTCGGCCGGCCTTGGCATGGCCGTGGCGCGCGACCTCTCCGGCGGCAAGAACAACATTATCGCCGTGATCGGTGACGGCTCGATGTCAGCAGGCATGGCCTATGAGGCGATGAACAATGCGGGCGCCATGAACTCGCGCCTGATCGTGATCCTCAACGACAACGACATGTCGATTGCGCCCCCGGTTGGGGCGATGAGCGCGTATCTGTCGCGACTCTACTCGGGCAAGACCTACCGCACGCTGCGCGAGGCGGCAAAGCAGATCAACAAGCGCCTGCCGAAGATCATCGCCAACCGCGCCAACCGCGTCGAGGAATATTCCCGCGGCTTCATGATGGACGGCGGCACGCTGTTCGAGGAACTCGGCTTCTACTATGTCGGTCCGATTGACGGTCACAACCTCGACCATCTGCTGCCGGTGCTGAAGAACGTCCGCGACATGGAGACCGGCCCGATCCTGGTTCATGTCGTGACGCAGAAAGGCAAGGGCTATGGCCCGGCCGAAGCCTCCGCCGACAAATACCACGCCGTCGTCAAGTTCGACGTTGCCACCGGCGCGCAGGCCAAGGCCAAGCCGAACGCGCCCGCCTACCAGAACGTATTCGGCCAGAGCCTCGTTAAGGAAGCCGAGAAGGACGACAAGATCGTCGCTATCACTGCGGCGATGCCGTCGGGCACCGGCGTCGATATCTTCAACAAGGCTTTCCCCAACCGCACTTTCGACGTCGGTATCGCCGAGCAGCACGCGGTGACGTTCGCGGCCGGCCTCGCCACCGAAGGTTACAAGCCGTTCTGTGCGATCTACTCGACGTTCCTGCAGCGCGGCTATGACCAGGTGGTCCACGACGTGGCGATCCAGAGCCTGCCGGTTCGTTTCGCGATCGATCGCGCCGGTCTCGTTGGCGCCGACGGCGCCACCCATGCCGGCTCGTTCGACAACGCCTATCTCGGCTGTCTGCCGAACTTCGTGATCATGGCCGCTTCCGATGAAGCCGAACTGGTTCACATGGTCGCCACGCAGGTTGCGATCAATGACCGTCCGAGCGCGGTGCGCTATCCGCGCGGCGAAGGCCGCGGCGTCGAGATGCCCGAAGTCGGCATTCCCCTCGAAATCGGCAAGGGCCGCATCGTCCGCCAGGGCAGCAAGATCGCGCTGTTGTCGTTCGGCACGCGCATGGCCGAATGCGAAAAGGCCGCCGACGAACTCGCAGCGCACGGCCTTTCCACCACGATTGCCGACGCCCGCTTCATGAAGCCGCTGGATGTCGATCTGGTGCTGAAGCTGGCGCGCGAGCACGAAGTGCTGCTCACGATCGAGGAAGGCTCGATCGGCGGCTTCGGCTCGCACGTCATGCAGACGTTGTCCGACAACGGTATGCTTGACGGTGGACTGCGGATGCGCGCGATGATCCTGCCCGACGAGTTCATCGACCATAACTCGCCGAACGCGATGTATGCCTATGCCGGCCTCGACGCCAAGGGCATCGTGGCCAAGGTGTTCGAGGCGCTCGGCAAGGATTACAAGGCCGAGACGGTCAAGCTCGCCTGAGATTGCATGGCGTTTTCAGGCGAAGGCCTGCCCCGGATTTGATCCGGGGTGGGAACCGGTTCGCGTCAAGAAAACGCGCCTGAAATACCCGGTGATCCCATGAAGATCTATCTGGCAGGCCCCGATGTATTCCTGCCAGACGCGATCGAGATCGGACGGCGCAAGGCCGAAATCTGCGCCCGCCAAGGCCTGACCGGACTTTATCCGCTCGATAATCTCGTCGACCTGTCGGCCAGCGACGCTTCGCTTACGATCTTCAAGGCCAATGAAGCGATGATGGATGCGGCGGATGCCATTATTGCCAATTTGACGCCATTTCGGGGCCCCAGTGCCGACGCCGGTACGGTCTATGAACTCGGCTATGCGGCGGGTCGCGGCAAATTCTGTCTCGCCTACAGCAACGACCCGACTGTCTATCGCGATCGCGTCGCGCGAATGTGCGACGTGACGACATCTGCCGACGGGCGGCTCGTCGATCCGGAGGGGCTTACGGTGGAAGATTTCGGCTGGCCGGATAATCTCATGATGATTCATGCGCTCGATCTGCACGGTTGCCCACTGGTGACACCGCGTCAGCTGTCTGCGGATGTCTGGCACGACCTCACCGCGTTCGAGGCCTGCGTCGAATTGGCGGTGGATCACGTCAAAGGTAAATCGAGCTGAAAATTGGCTGACACGCACGACAACAAGACTGCTTCCCGCAAGCGCGCGGACGTACTGCTGGTCGAACGCGGCCTGTTCGAAAGCCGGGCTCGCGCCCGCGCCGCGATCGAGGCCGGCGGCGTAACGGCCGACGGCAAACCGGTCGCGAAGGCGTCCGACCTGATCGCCGCCGACGCCAATCTCGCCGGGCAACCCGCGCATCCCTATGTTTCGCGCGGCGGCGTCAAGCTGGCGGGCGCGCTGGAACAATATCCGATCGAAATCGAAGACCATGTCTGCCTCGACGTCGGCGCATCGACCGGCGGCTTCACCGAGGTGTTGCTCGCGAACGGCGCCAGCCTCGTGTTCGCGATCGATGTCGGCCACGGCCAGCTGCATCCCTCGCTGCAGGGCCATCCCAGGATCGTTTCGATGGAAGCGACCGATATTCGCGCCTTCGAAGGCAAGCGCCTGCCCGCACGACCCGACATCGTCGTGATCGACGTGAGCTTCATCTCGCTGAAGGCGGTGCTGCCGGTGGCGCTGTCGCTGGCGGCGGCGCCGACGCATCTGCTGGCGCTGATCAAGCCGCAGTTCGAGGCGGCACGAAAGCACTCCAAGCGCGGTATCATCCGCAATGCGATGGTGCATCAGGAAATTTGCGACGACATCGCGGCATTCGCGACCTCGCAGGGCTGCACCGACATCCAGGTATTTCCATCCTCGATCACCGGCGGCGACGGCAACTTCGAATTCTTCCTCGGTGCGCGCCGTGGCTGAAGCCGAACAACTTGTCATCGACCATGTCGGCCACCGCGGTGACGGCGTCGTCACGGCCGGCGGCATCAGCGTCTACGTGCCCTACGCGCTCGGCACCGAAACCGTCGAGGTCGAGCACGTGCCGGGTCATCCCGACCGCCGACGCCTGATCAAGGTCGAACGCGCCAGCGCGGCGCGCATAGCACCCTTCTGTCCGCATTTCGGCGTCTGCGGCGGCTGCGCCATCCAGCATTGGGACGCTGCGCCCTATCGCGCCTGGAAACGGGAAATCGTGGTCACGACGCTGGCGCAAGCCGGGATTGCTTGCGACGTCGCCCCCCTGATCGACGCCCATGGCCTTGGCCGACGCCGCATCACCTTGCACGCGCGGATGGGTACGCATGAAGTGCTCAAGGTTGGCTTTGCGGCGGCCGGTTCGCACGATATCATCCCGATCGACCGTTGCCCGATCCTCGACCCGCATCTGGACGGCGCGCTTGAGGCCGCCTGGGCGATCGCTGAACCGCTGATCTCGGTTGGAAAGCCGCTCGACATTCAGATCACGGCCACCAGCAGCGGCCTCGATGTCGACGTGCGTGGCTCCGGCGCGCTTGCGACAGCGCTGATCACAAGATTGTCTGATGTCGCCGAGCGGCACAAGCTGGCGCGGCTGACGCGCCATGGCGAACTGGTGCTGATGCGAACGCCGCCGGTCGTCAGCATCGGTGCCGCCCAGCTAGCCCTGCCGCCCGGGTCGTTCCTGCAGGCGACCGTGGCCGGCGAGGAAGCGCTCGCAGCATTGGTCGCCGGCCACTGCAAGCGCGCCAAGCATATCGCCGACCTGTTTTGCGGCGTCGGCCCGTTCGCGCTTCGCCTCGCCACCAGATCGCGGATCACCGCCTTCGACAGCGACGCAAATGCGGTAGCAGCTTTGCAGAAGGCCGCGACATCGACGTCGGGGCTGAAGCCGGTCAAGGCCGAGGCGCGCGATCTGTTCCGCCGGCCGCTGATGCCGCAGGAACTGCGCGATTACGATGCGATCGTGTTCGATCCGCCACGGCAGGGCGCGCAGGCGCAGGTGACGCAGCTCGCGGCGAGCAAAATCCCGACAGTGGTAGCGGTGTCCTGCAACGTCACGACCTTCGCGCGCGACGCCAAAATCCTGATCGACGGCGGCTATACGATCGAGGGCGTGACCCCGGTCGACCAGTTTCGTCACACGCCGCATATCGAGCTGGTGGCGCGCTTCGTGCGGAAAAAATCGTAGGATGGGTTGAGCGAAGCAAAACCCATCGACCGCCGTTGCAGTAGCGATGATGGGTATCGCTTCGCTCCACCCATCCTACGACGTCACCGCCCCCAGCGGTCCTGCCAGATCTTCTCACCGATCAGGCAATTGACCCGCGGCTCCTTCTCCTTGGCTGCAACCGGCACCACCGGCCGTTCCGGCGTGCGGCCCGCGATTTCGAGCAATAATTTGGTTCGGATCGCTTCCTTGAATTTCTCGCGCTCCTTGATCGTCACCACGAACGAGCCGGGCCCCCCGATCACGCAATCCTCATAGTAGGCATCGAGATTGTCGATATCCATGGTGGAATAGGACGGCTCCTTCACCATGATCGGCAGACCATTGATGACGACCCCCTTCTCCAGTGCAGCATCGCGGGCGACGACGACGGGACCACCGTTGTTGTTCGGACCGTCGCCGGAAATATCGATCACGCGCCGCAACCCGCGATGCGGATTCTCGTCGAACAGCGGCATGGCGAAATTGATCGCACCCGATATCGAGGTGCGCGACGCCCGACGGATCGGGGTCTTCATGATCTCGTTGGCAACGGCATCCGCCGTTTCCGGACCATCGATCAATCGCCACGGAATGATGATCTTCTGGTCCGTGGAAGCCGCCCACTCGAAATAGGTCACCGCGATCTTGCCGTGCGGGCCGGTCTTCAGCGCTTGCAGGAACTCCTTGGAGACGATGGCCTGAGCGTACCCCTCGCGCTGTATCGCCAGCTCATCCATGTCCATCGAATAGGAGACGTCGACGGCGAGGACCAGTTCGACATCGACGGTCGGGTTGGCTGCTTTGTCCGCCAATCGAAGGCCTGGCGGATGGCCAAGTTGGTTCCTTGTGCCCGGCGCGGCGACCCCCGCGACATCGCCACCGGCGAGTACGCCTGCCACAAGCACAGCTCCGATCGAGACATACCAGCGCATCGCTGCCCTCCCGTCGACTGGCGACAATGGTGACACGCAAATTGCGCCGCGCAAAGGGCAGATATCATCTGTCCTTCACATTTGGGTTAGCTCTCCACTGCCTCGATTCGAGGCAAGCGTTGCCGCGCCTCGATTCGCGATGGTGAGGATCAGCCACAGAGCGAAGCAATACCGTGATCTCCGATTGAACAAATCCGGCATTCACCGCGACAGAAGGGGCGTGCGGCGACCAGGCCGCAGATGGCGTGGACATGGACATACCCCCGAAACGTCCCGAAATTGTGCGTCGGCGAATGTCGCCGCGCGCGGTCGTGCCGTCGGTCCTGCTGTTTTCCACGCTCGCCGTCGCGGCGGCGCTGTTGTTGCCACCGAAATTGTCGGGCGCGGCGCAGCCCGAGGCTGCGCCAGCGGAACCGGCGCTGAATTCGGCCAATGCCAGCGAACTCTGTCTGCGCCTTTCCGAAAATCCCAAGAGCTACATGAGCGACGAGGCGCTGCGCCGCCGCTGGACCTTGCGGAGCGAGAGCTGCACCCTGGCATTGGTCAATCAGCCCGAAAATACCCATTTCAAGGTCGCGGTGGCGCGGTCGATGCCCTACGCAAGGAAGGTCGAGGCGCTGGCCCTGCTGCGCGAGGCCGCCGCACAAGGCAACGCCGAGGCCTATTACGAACTCTATGAGCATCACAAATCCTGGGACCGCGGCGACCTCGACAAGGTGCCGATGGTGACGCGCGCCGAGGCCGATCAGTCGCTGCGCAAGGCGGCCGAACTCGGACATGCCTTTTCCACGCAGATGCTCGCGATCCTGCTGGACCGTGGTTCTACGGTGAAACGCGATCCGGTTGCCGCGCGGTACTGGGCCGAGCGTGCGGTCGCCAACCCGGCGAAAGACGCGAGCAAGGCCGACCTGCTGGTGCTGCTCGGCCGCTTGCTGGTGACGTCGGACAGGCCGGACGAACGCGCCCGCGGCATCGACATCCTCGAGCGAATGGCAGCGGCCGGCGCGTTCGGCGCCAGGCGGGAGCTGGCGATCGCCATCCGCAAGGACGACCCGGTTCGCGCGCGCACGCTGCTCGAAGAGTCGCTGCGGCCCGATCCCGGCGGTGCGCCGCCACCGCTGGCCGAAATGCTGATTGCCGGTGAAGGCGGCCCCGCCGATCCCAGGCGCGCCCTCGCTTTGCTCACCGCACGCACCGACACGACAGGCGTCAAGGGCGTGCTGGGTCGGCTCTACCTCGAAGGCACGGTGGTGCCCCGCGACGTCCAGCAGGCGGCGAACCTGCTCGACCAGGCCGGCGTTTGGGACCTCGACGCGCGCATCGACGTGGTGCGCATCCTCGCAGGCAACCCCGAAGTCCGGATCAAGAATCCCAGACATCTGCTCTATTACGCCACCGAGGCCGCGGAACTCGACGAACCCGGCGCGATGGCCGCGCTGATCGACCTGAAACTGTCGCAGAACGCCCAGTTTCAGGACCGGCCCGGAGCCTGTAAACTGATCGAGACGGCCGTCAGCCGCGGCGATCAGAGCATGACGCAGCGCCTGGCGGATTGCCGCGCCGGCTGACAACGGCGCGGAGCTGTTTTGCTCGGAGCCGCCACAGGAATGATCGATACCGTCGCCAAGCCAAAAACAAAGGTCAAAACCAAGACCGAACGGCCGCGCCTGCACAAGGTTATCCTCGTCAATGACGATTACACCCCGCGCGAATTCGTCGTCACGGTGCTGAAGGCCGAATTCCGCATGACCGAAGATCAGGCCCACAAGGTCATGATCACCGCACACCGCCGCGGGGTGTGCGTGGTCGCCGTCTTCACCAAGGATGTCGCCGAGACCAAAGCGACCCGCGCCACCGACGCCGGCCGCGCCAAGGGCTATCCGCTGCTGTTCACCACCGAGCCCGAGGAATAGCGGAGCAGGCTGACCGCGGCTAGGCCGGCGAGGTTTCGTCGGCCAAACCAAAGACGCGTTCCGCCTTCGAGAATCCCGCAATCGGAAACTCGCCAAGGTCGCTCCACCCTCCCCGGCAAATGCCGGCGAATCCTTCCGATGCCACCACCGTGCGCTGCAGGCGGCTGGCGATCTTTTCCAGCCGCGCCGCCAGATTCACGGCAGGCCCGATGCAGGTGAAGTCGAGCCGGTTGCCGCCGCCGATATTGCCGTAGAGAATTGGTCCGACATGCAGGGCGAGACCGAAGCGAAAACGTTCGATCGTGTCCCCGATCGCATACCGCATTGCCATCACGCTGGCCCGGGACTCACGGGCGGCTTCGAGCACCTTCGAACACACCTGCTGCTCGTCGCCGACATATTCGTCGATCGGAAACACGGCCAGCAATCCGTCGCCCATATACTTCAGGACCTCGCCGTCATGGGAGCGGATCGCGGCGACCTGGCAGTCGAAATACTGGTTGAGGATGTCCACGACCGTCTCCGACGGCAGGCGGTCGGACAACGCCGTAAAGCCGCGCAGATCGGACAGCCAGATCGCGGCATTCATCGATTCGGTGTGGCCGCGGCGGATCTGCCCGGCCAGGATCCGCTCGCCGGCGCGATTGCCGACATAGGTGTCGAGCAGGCTCATGGCGGTGCGGCGCAGGCTGATGATCTCGATGTAACGCGTCAGCGGCGGGAGCACCGAATGCAATGCGTTCAATTGTTCGTCAGTAAAGCCGCCCGGCTGCCTGGTGGTCCAGCTCGAGGCGTTGATGGCGCCGTCGGTGAACGGCAGCGGCAGGGCGACATAGTCGGTGGCGCCTTCGGCTCGCATATCCTCGACAATTGGAAAACGCGCCGCGGCCTCCGGATCGTTGGTGTGAGCCCTGACCTCGCGTCCTTGCGTGAACACGATTGACAGCGGGCTGGTGTGAAATCCCGGCGTATCCTGGATGCCGAAATCGACCGTGCCGACCTCGACCTCGGCGCCGGCCTTCCAGATGAAATTGCGGCCGAAGATATCCGGATGCAGGGTCCGGATGAAAACACCGACGCGCCACAGCGGGATGCCCGCCTTGACCAGCCCTTCGCAAACTTCCGCCATCGCCAGCGCCGGGTTCGCCGCCGACCGCGCGCCATCTACCAGCCAGTCCTTGAGTTTCTGCAATTCAGATGCGTTCATGACAGATGCATTTGTCGCGCAAGTTCAGCGCGCGTCAAGGCTGACATCGCAACACGCCGGGGGTCTATCCGCGTCATTGCGAGCCAACGGGTCGGCGCGCAGCGCCGCCCGATGACAGGCTCCGCGAAGCAATCCACGTCTCGGCATAACAGATGCATGGATTGCTTCGCTGCGCTCGCAATGACGGAGATAGTGCGGCCCCACACGACGCTGTCATCTCCGCGCAGGCGGGGATCCAGTACGCCGCAGCTTCTCGGTTCTATCATCAGCGTCTCTGGAATACTGGGTCACCCGCTTTCGCGGGTGACGACAACTGAATATGTGTTCGCATTCTCGCGACGCATTGCGCCCGAGTTGTTGAAAATTCTCCACCCTCTCAATTCAGAGGGCGCAGGGAATGCCGGATGCGCGCTGCACCCGCGGTCTCGCGTGCGATTGTGCTAAGAAAGCTGCACACGAGCATACAGGGCAGCGGAGAACATCCGACATTCCCTGCGCAATGGCTT
>NZ_JAFCMD010000045.1:0-19123 GCF_018130105.1 Bradyrhizobium sp. AUGA SZCCT0160 | reverse complement strand
GCACTCGATGCCTTCACCTCAGAGGAATGTGCCAACTACCTCAAAAACTCAGGCTATCGAACCTAATGCCATCACGCGCTAGCCCGGGCATGACGAAGGCTGCAAATGTCTCGCTCAGCGCTGCAGCCTTGCCAGCAAGCTCGACGTGTCCCAGCGCTTGCCGCCCATTTTCTCGACTTCGGAATAGAACTGATCGACCAGCGCGGTGACCGGCAGATTGGCGCCGTTGCGGCGGGATTCGGCGATGCAGATCGACAGGTCCTTGCGCATCCATTCGACTGCAAAGCCGAAATCGAACTTGCCGTCGTTCATGGTCTTGTAGCGGTTCTCCATCTGCCAGGACTGCGCGGCGCCCTTGGAGATGGTCTCGATCACGGCCTGGACGTCGAGGCCGGATTTTTTCGCAAAATGAATGCCTTCGGAGAGGCCCTGAACCAGCCCCGCAATACAGATCTGGTTGACCATCTTTGTTAACTGACCGGAACCGGCGGGTCCCAGCAGCTTGCACATCCGCGCATAGGCCGCGATCACGGGCTCGGCGCCGGCATAGGCGTCCGCGGCGCCGCCGCACATCACGGTCAGGACGCCATTTTCGGCGCCGGCCTGGCCGCCGGACACCGGCGCATCGATGAATTTGAAGCCCGCTTTGGTGGCGGCGGCATCGAGCTCGCGGGCGACTTCGGCTGACGCGGTGGTGTGGTCGACGAAGGTCGCGCCCTTCGCCATGCCGGCAAAGGCGCCGTCAGCGCCGATCGTGACGGCGCGCAAATCATTGTCATTGCCGACGCAGCACATCACGAAGTCCTGGCCTTCGGCTGCGGCCTTTGGCGTCGGCGCGGTGCGGCCGCCGAACTTGTCCGCCCATTCCTTCGCCTTGGCTCCGGTCCGGTTGTAAACGGTGACCTGGTGGCCGCCTTTTTTCACCAGATGGCCCGCCATCGGGAAACCCATCACGCCGAGACCGAGAAAAGCGACTTTAGCCATGTGTGCTACCTTATCGTTTGCCCTTGCGGGCTTGATCTTTGGGGGGCCGGACTTCGACCGAAGCTGGGAAGGGCCGGGCGGAACCCTGAGGCGGGTGGCCGCACCATAACCTCTGCGTCATGGAGGGCAACGCCTTCGTTTGGCTGAAAAGGCCGGTTTCGTGCTAATGTCGGACGGTTCAAACAACTCACAAAAAAGGGAGTGAGATCGCATGGGCGTCAGCGTGGGCGTGCTCGATCATTTCAACATCCGGACCCGGAATCTCGCCGACACGGTCCGTTTTTACGAGGATATCCTGGGCCTGGAAAAGGGCGCCCGGCCGAACTTCGCCTTCCCCGGCGCGTGGATGTACTCGGAGGGCAAGGCGGTGGTGCATCTGGTCGATATTTCCAAGACCGATGAGCCCCAAAAGCCTGACTCCGGCGTGGTCCATCACGTCGCCTTCGCCAGCACGGGCTTTGCCGGCATGCAGCAGCGGCTCAAATCCAAGGGGACGGAGTTCGACTCGCGCCAGGTTCCCGGCGGCGATCTTTGGCAGATCTTCGTCACCGATCCCAACGGCGTCATGGTCGAATTGAACTACGAGGCCGCCAAGGAGGGCGGGGTCGTGGCCCCGGCCGAGCGCCGGGACGACGTCGGAGCAAGGTAGCCTTTTGGGCTGCAACGCTCTAAGAGGGCCCCGGTTCTGATGCAATCGGAACCGACTAGAGCGTTTTCCAGCGAAGTGGACTCCGGTTCGCGTCAAGAAAACGCGTCAAACGAGAATCTAGAGCCCCGTTCCGATTTTATCGGAACGGAAAAGGCTCTAGGCTCCAGGAGACGTGCCGTGAGCGTAACGCAGCAACAGGTTCTCGATGCATTGGCCAAGGTGGCTTCGCCGCGCGGCGTTGCCTTGACCAATGCCAATGTGCTGTCGGCGATCACCGCCACTGACGGCAAAGTGTTCTTCTCCATCAACGTCGACGCCGCGGAGGCGCGCGCGTGGGAAAGCGTGCGGGCGCAGGCGGAAGCCGCGGTTCGCGCCATTCCCGGCGTCAGCGTGGCGATGATCGCGCTGACCGCCGAGCGCAAGCCCGGCGCGGCGCCGCCGCCGCCACCTCAGCCGCATCGCCATGCGCACGGCGTGCAGCCGGTGTCGGCGCATAAGCCGCCGCAAAGCCCGGCGTCGCCGATGTCCAGGCAAGCAGAAATTCCCGGCGTCGCCGCCGTGATTGCGGTGGCCTCCGGCAAGGGCGGCGTCGGCAAGTCGACGACGGCGCTCAATCTCGCGCTGGGCTTGCGCGATCTCGGCCTGCGCGTCGGCCTGCTCGACGCTGATATTTACGGCCCCTCGGTGCCGCGGCTGACCGGCATTCACGAGAAGCCGAAACTGAACGACGACCGCAAGATGATTCCGATCGAACGCTTCGGTCTTGCCATCATGTCGATCGGCTTCCTGGTCGAGGAAGAAACCGCGATGATCTGGCGCGGACCGATGGTGATGTCGGCGATCACCCAGATGCTGCGCGACGTGGCATGGGGCACGCTCGACATTCTCGTGGTCGACATGCCGCCCGGCACCGGCGACGCGCAGCTGACGCTGGCGCAGAACGTGCCGCTGAAGGGGGCGGTCATCATCTCGACCCCGCAGGATCTCTCCCTGATCGACGCGCGGCGCGGCCTTGCCATGTTCAAGAAGGTCAACGTGCCCGTGCTCGGCATCGTCGAGAACATGAGCTATTTCCAGTGCCCGCATTGCGGCACCCGGTCGGACATTTTCGGTCATGGCGGGGCGCGGCACGAGGCCGAGCGGCTGGGTGTGCCGTTTCTGGGCGAGGTCCCGCTGCACATGTCGATTCGCACTACCTCGGACTCCGGTAACCCGGTGGTGGCGAGCGAGCCGGATGGTCCGCACGCCGCGATCTACCGCGAGATCGGTACCAAGGTCCGCGACCAGCTTCAGGGCGCAAATGCAGCCGCCTGAGGGCCTTATTCTGCTTCCCTGAGACTTTCGTTTAATCAGTGCAGTCATGCCTTTGTCGCGTTTTCGTTGGCCAACTTCCATGTTAAAGCGCCCCCGCCAGAGCGCCCCGGATGACGTGGAATTCGCCCCGCCGGAGGATCGCTCGCGGAAATTGGGAAACGCCCCGACTTTAAGGAGATGCCTGAATGAAGCGTCGTGATTTTTTGAAAGTTTCAGCGGCCGGTGCTGCCGCGACAGCCGTTGCCTCGCCGGCGATCGCGCAATCCTCGCCTGAAATCAAATGGCGCTTGACGTCGAGCTTCCCGAAGTCGCTCGACACGATTTACGGCGGTGCTGACCAGCTGTCGAAATATGTCGCCGAAATGACCGACAACAAATTCCAGATCCAGGTCTTCGCCGCGGGCGAGGTCGTTCCCGGTCTGCAGGCGCTCGACGCCACCTCCAACGGCACGGTCGAGATGTGCCACACCGTCTCCTATTATTACGTCGGCAAGGACCCGACCTTTGCGATCTTTGCGTCGGTTCCGTTCGGCCTGAACGCGCGCCAGCAGAACTCCTGGTGGTCGCAGGGCGGTGGCGGCGAACTCGGCAACGAGTTCTTCAAGAAGTTCGGCGTGATCGGCTTCCCCTGCGGCAACACTGGCACGCAGATGGGTGGCTGGTTCCGCAAGGAGATCAAGACGGTCGCCGACATGTCGGGTCTCAAATTCCGCATCGGCGGTATCGCCGGTCAGGTGTTGCAGAAGGTCGGCGTCGTGCCGCAGCAGATCGCCGGCGGCGACATCTACCCGGCGCTGGAAAAGGGCACCATCGACGCCGCCGAGTGGGTCGGTCCGTATGACGACGAAAAGCTCGGCTTCCAGAAGGTCGCGAAGTTCTATTATTACCCCGGCTTCTGGGAAGGCGGCCCGATGGTCCACGCCTTCACCAATCTGGAGAAGTGGAATTCGCTGCCGAAGAACTATCAGGCGATCCTCACCAACGCTTCGGCGCACGCCAACGCCTGGATGAACGAACGCTATGACATGCTCAATCCGGCCGCATTGAAGCGCCTGGTTGCCGGCGGCACCCAGCTGCGTCCCTTCACCAACGAAGTGCTGGAAGCCTGCCTGAAGGCGACCAACGAGCTGTGGACCGAACTGTCGGCCAAGAATGCCGACTTCAAGAAGACCATCGATTCGATGCAGGCCTACCGCTCCGACCAGTATCTGTGGTGGCAGGTCGCCGAATACACCTTCGACAGCTTCATGATCCGTTCGCGCACGCGCGGCTGATCTAATTCCTAAGTCGCACAAGCGAGCCCGGTCTCCGCGAGGAGGCCGGGCTTTTTGCGTTACCTTGCAGTTCGGGATGGAAATCGGGAACCGGATGTTCCATGGTGCGCCCAAAGCCTCGGCAAGAAGGCTCTCGGACACACAACCACAAGGGTAGGATTCCATGAAAAGAAGAGATTTTCTCAAGGTCACAGGTATTGGCGCCGCGGGTGCCGCAACTCTGGCGGCGCCGGCGATCGCGCAATCGATGCCGGAAATCAAATGGCGGCTGACGGCGAGCTGGCCGAAATCGCTCGACACGCTGTGGGGCGGGGTTGAGGTGATGGCCAAGCAGGTCGCCGAAGCCACCGACAACAAATTCCAGCTCCAGACCTTTGCCGGCGGTGAAATCGTTCCGGGCCTGCAAGTCCTCGATGCCGTGCAAAACGGTACCGTCGAGATGGGACATACCGCGTCCTACTATTACTTCGGCAAGGACCCGACGTTTGCTTTCGGCACGGCGGTGCCGTTCGGACCCAACCAGCGCCTCAACCAGGCCTGGTACATGCAGGGCGGCGGCAGGGAGCTGCTCAACGAATTCTACAAGAGCTATAACGTCACGTCGTTTCTGGCCGGCAATACCGGTTGCCAGATGGGCGGCTGGTTCCGCAAGGAGATCAACACCGTCGACGACCTGAAGGGACTGAAGATGCGCATCGGCGGCTTCGCCGGCCGCGTCATGCAGAAGCTGGGCGTCGTGCCACAGCAGCTGGCCGGCGGCGACATCTATCCTGCGCTCGAAAAAGGTACGATCGACGCGGCGGAATGGGTCGGCCCTTACGACGATGAGAAGCTCGGCTTCAACAAGGTCGCGCCGCATTATTACTATCCCGGTTGGTGGGAAGGCGGTCCGATGCTGCTCGGCATCGTCAATCTCGACAAGTGGAACGCGCTGCCGAAATACTATCAAACCGTTCTCGAGTTGGCAGGGCAGTCCGCCAACAGCTGGATGATGGCGAAGTACGACCAGCTCAATCCGCCGTCGCTGAAAAAATTGCTCGCCGGTGGCACCAAGTTGCACAGCTTCTCGCCGCCGATCATGCAGGCCTGCCTGAAGGCGACCAAGGAAATCTATGCCGAGACGTCGGCGACCAATCCGAACTTCAAGAAGGTTCTGGACTCGCTGAACGGTTTCACGAGCAACGGATACCAGTGGTTCCAGGTCGCCGAGCTCGGTTACGACAGCTTCATGGCGCGCAACCCGCAGGGCTGATCGTCAAGCAGGCAGCAGCTTCGACAAACAAAAACCCCGGAGCGAAAGCTCCGGGGTTTTTCGTTACAGGAATCTTTGAGATTCTTGGCGGGAATCGCGCCCGCTATTGTTTCGGTTGCCCGAAATCCAGCGGTGGCAGTTCGATCTGCGGCACCTCGATCCTGACCTTGCTGAGATCGACGTCGAGCGGCTTGTCGAGGAACACGGTCACTATGGTCGGGAAAGCGACCACGAGCGCCACCATGATCGCCTGCAGGCCGATCCAGGGCAGGGCGCCCCAATAGATGTCGGAGCTCTTCACTTCCTTCGGCGCGACGCCACGCAGATAGAACAGCGCAAAGCCGAACGGCGGATGCAGGAACGAGGTCTGCATGTTGACGCAGAGCATGACACCGAACCAGATCAGCGCCGCGTCCGGTCCCACGACCGGCGCCAGCACCTTCTGCGCAATCGGCGCGACCATCGGCAGGATGATGAAGGCGATCTCGAAGAAGTCGAGGAAGAACGCCAGGAAGAAGATGAAGACATTGATGAAGATCAGGAAGCCCCAGACGCCGCCGGGGATCGAGGTCAGATGATGCTCGAGCCAGACGCCGCCGGAGACGCCGAGGAACACCACCGAGAAGCAGGTCGAGCCGATCAGGATGAACACCACCATGGTGGAGAGGCGCATCGTCGACTCGTAGCCTTGCTTGATCAGGCCGCGCAGGTCCGGGATGCGGACGGCTTCGAGGCAAAGCCAGACGACGGCGAGATAGACCACCGCGAAGGTGAGCTTCAACATCTTGCCTTCACCGAGCAGGATGCCGACGATCACGGCGACACCGGTGGCGGCGATGCCGAGCAGGAGCATCTTTTGCCCCTTGCTGCTCAGATCCTTGTGGTGGATCGCGGCGAGGACGATGGCGCCGACGGCGCCCATCGCGCCGGCTTCGGTCGGCGTTGCGAGGCCGAGCATCATGGTACCCAGCACCACGAAGATCAGAACGGCTGACGGAATGATGCCCATCAGGCATTTCTTCCAGAGCGGCCAGCCCGTCAGCGTGAGCGCGTCTCTCGGAACCGGAGGGACGTGATCCGGTTTGATGAGGCCGAGCATGAACGTATAGCCGGCGAACAGGGCGATCTGGAGGATGGATGGCCCCCAGGCGCCGAGATACATGTCGCCGACCGACTTGCCGAGCTGGTCGGCCATCACGATCAGCACCAGCGAGGGCGGCACCAATTGGGTGATCGTGCCGGACGCGGCGAGCACGCCGGTGATGTAGCGAATGTTGTAGCCGTAGCGCATCATCACCGGCATCGAGATCAGCGCCATGGCGATGACCTGCGCCGCCACCGTGCCGGTGATCGCGCCGAGGATGAAGCCGACGATGATGACGGAATAGCCGAGGCCGCCGCGGACCGGTCCGAACAGCTGACCCATCGAGTCCAGCATGTCTTCCGCCAGCCCGCACCGTTCCAGGATCGAGCCCATGAAGGTGAAGAAGGGGATCGCCAGCAGCAATTCGTTGGAGAGCACGCTGCCGAAGATGCGGCCCGGAATGGCCTGCAGGAAGTTCATGTCGAAGAAGCCGAGATAGATCGACAGGAATCCGAACGACAGCCCGAGCGCGGCCAGCGTGAAGGCCACCGGGAAGCCGATCAGCATGGCCAGAATCAAGCCGCCGAACATCAGCGGCGGCATCATTTCCAGCGTAATCATTGCACTGGCCTCTCGTATTTGGCGTCGATCATCACATAGCCCTTCAACGCCGCGATACGCTTGATCACTTCGGAGACACCTTGCAGAGCGAGAAAAACGAAGCCCACGGGAACGACGGCCTTGATCGGCCACCGCACCAGGCCGCCGGCGTTGCTCGAAATCTCGCTGACGGCGTAGGATTGCATGAAGAATGGCCACGACAGGTAGGCCAGCAGCAGGCAGGACGGGATCAGGAAAAACAGCGTTCCGATCATGTCGAGCCAGAGCTGTCCGCGTTCGGACAGCATGAGATAGAGAAGTTCGACGCGAACATGCTCGTTCTTCTTGAAGGTATAGGAGGCGCCGAACATCACGAAGACGGCGAACATGTACCACTGCAATTCGAGCCAGCTGTTGGAGCTGTAGCCGAACGCGTAGCGGATCATCGCGTTGGCGGCGCTGACCAGGCAGGCGGCGAGCACGAGCCAGTTGCAGATGCCGCCCAGTTGCTCGTTGATCCAGTCGATGCCGTTACTGATTGCCAACAATGGACGCATTACGTTCTCCTCGGGCACGTCATCGACATGCGCCGGATTTCTTCATTGATATTGCGTCGCCACCCCGCGTCAGGCGCGCACAGCCGCTGCCGCGCGGCAAACGCGCAGCTTCGTTCCGGCGCGAAAAACGCGCAGGTTCGCAGCTCATTCGCTGGAGCGATTGCAACGATAGTCCTCCCCCGTTCGCACGCTTTCGCCGTCTTGGCTGCTCCATGAGGGAGCAGCGGCCCATCCGGCCGTGCTGGCGTAAAGCAGGCGCACCATTTCAGTGCGTTGTGGCGGCGTCAATCGGAAAATGGACAAATTGACGCGGGCTTTCAGTTGCGTGGGGAGGACGCGCTTGGTTGCGCGGGATGGCGAAAATACACGCTGAAATTTCAACCGCCGGTAACGCTCATGTGGCGGCTGACGCTGGGGCGGTTATGGCGGCGGTCGATGATGAAGTCGTGGCCCTTCGGCTTCAGGCCGATGGCGCGATCGATCGCGGCGGAGAGCAGGTCGTTGTCGGCAGATGCCCGCAAGGGTTTGCGCAAATCGGAGGCATCCTCGTGACCGAGGCAGGTGTGCAGCGTGCCGGTGCAGGTGATCCGTACCCGGTTACAGGACTCGCAGAAATTATGGGTCATCGGCGTGATGAAGCCGAGCTTGCCGCCGGTCTCGCTGACGCGGACATAGCGGGCAGGGCCGCCGGTGTCGTCGTCGAGGTCGGTTAGCGTGTAGTGCTGGGCGAGACGCGCGCGCAACAACGACAGCGGCACGTATTGATCGATCCGGCCTTCTCCGATGTCGCCCATCGGCATCACTTCGATCAGCGTCAGCGCCATGCCCTTGTCGTGCGCCCATTGCATCAGCGAGGGGATCTCCTCCTCGTTCATGTTCTTCAGCGCCACCGCGTTGATCTTCACCGCAAGGCCCGCCGCGCGCGCAGCTTCAATGCCGGCCAGCACCTTGTCGATGTCGCCCCAGCGCGTGATGGCGCGGAACTTGGCGGGATCGAGCGTGTCCAGCGAGACGTTGATCCGGCGCACGCCGGCGTCGCGCAACTCGCCGGCAAAGCGCGCCAGCTGCGAGCCATTGGTGGTCAGCGTCAACTCATCGAGCGCGCCGCTCGAAAGATGCCGCGACAGCGAGCGCACCAGCGACATCACGTTGCGCCGGACCAGCGGCTCACCGCCGGTGAGGCGGATTTTGCGCACGCCCTTGGCGACGAAGGCCGAGCACAGCCGGTCGAGTTCTTCCAGCGTCAGCAGATCGGCTTTCGGCAGGAACGTCATGTCCTCGGACATGCAATAGAAGCAGCGCAGGTCGCAGCGATCGGTGACGGAGACCCGCAGATAACGGATGGTCCGCCCGAACGGATCGGTCATCGGAGAGAACAGCTGATCGGGAGAAGTCGACAATCCGCTCATCCAAACTGCCTTGCAAACCCTGCCTGCGCGCCGCGTGCGGCGGAACCGCCGCTACGCCTGTCACCCATCATCCTATAGCGCTTTTGAGCGAAGTGGATACCGGTTGGCGTGAAGAAAGCGCGTTAAAACGAAAGACTTATATCCCGGTTCTGATTTCGATCAGGGCCGGGATATAGGCACGAAGCGGGATGGCTACAATCCACAGCTTTCGGGTGCGGTGCCGATCAGCGGGCCGGCTGCGCCGCCGGCGCGGCGGGGCTCGGGAACGGCGAGGCGGCGGCGGGCGCAGCTGCTGCAGGCTTCGGCTTCTTCGGCCGCATTTTGCGCGGCGGCGGCCCAGCGGGCTTCAGCTCGGCGACCACGGGATTGGGATCGACCGTGACGGAGGCAGGCGTCGTGAAGTCGCCGGGGTCGCGGACCACCTGTACCGGAACCGTGACCGGTTGGAACCTCGGCATCGCGAAGGTGACGGTGAAGCCGGCGTCGGGGGCGGCGACCGCAACCGAGCAGGGGGTCTTGCAGCCCGGTCCGACCGAGGTGGTGGCATCCGCCCCTGGTGGCACCGATTCCAGCTGGACCTGGATCGGCGGCGGCGTCGGCTTGAAGGAATCCATGGAAAAGGTGGAACAGCCGGCCAGAGAAGCTCCGGCGACGGCAATCGCGAACACACGACTTATGATCATCACTCACCTGCGGCGATCAGCCACAATCCCCGAGCCGGACCATAGGAGCGTGAGAACAGGGCCGCAACCACGCCGTGCAGATTCGCTAAAGGATGATTAATGTCGGCACGGAACGATCAATATACTGTATATAAATCAATATGTTACGTGGATGAAGTGGCGCCAATCAGGCTGTTCACCGCCGCCGGCAGCTCGCGAAAATGGCCGATCAGCCGGTCCGGCTTCAGCTCGGCGATCGGCACGTCGGTGTAGCCGAATTCGACCCCGATCACGGGAATGCCTGCGCGCCGGGCCACGCCGACGTCGGGACCGGCATCGCCGACCATGATGGCGCCGGCGAGCTGCGCGCCGGCCCGGGCCAGCGTCTGCTGCAGGATCACCGGATCGGGCTTTGAGACGCCAAACGTGTCCGCGCCGCAGATCGCGGCGAACCGCTTGCTGAGGTCGAGCTTGTCGAGCAGCAGTTTTGAAAGCCATTCCAGCTTGTTGGTGCAGACCGCAAAGCGAAAGCCTTGCCCTTCCAGTTCATCCAGCGCCGCTTCGAGCCCCTCGAAGGGGCGCGATTCATCGGCGATATGTTCGGCATAATAGGCGACGAAATCCTTGGTCAGCCGGTTGAGCTCATCCACGCTCACGGAGCGGTCCTCGAGTTCGAGGCCGCGCTCGATCAGCTTGCGCGCGCCGGCGCCGATCATGTTGCGCGCCTTCGCGAGTGGAACAGGCGCCAGGCCTTCGCGGTCCAGCACGAAGTTGAGCGCGCCAATCAGGTCGGGCGCGGTTTCGACGAGCGTGCCGTCGAGATCGAATACGAGCGTGCGGGGAGCTGTCATTTGCCATTCGCTACCGGCCCGGGCGTGATGATGCAAGTGGGTCGATAGGGCCGATTTAGCCCTCGTTTGCGCTATTCCTGCCCGCCAAACGACGCTAGATATGCGCCGCCAGACCGGCGGATCTTCAAAGGGCATATCCACGTGGACATGGACGCATTGAAACGGCAGGCGGCGGCGCGCGCGCTGGAGCATGTACAGGACGGCATGAAGCTCGGGCTCGGCACCGGCTCGACCGCCAAACACTTTGTCGAACTGCTCGGCGAGAAAGTCGCGAAGGGCATGCGCGTGATCGGTGTGCCGACCTCCGAGGCGACCCGCGCACAGGCGCAGGCCTGCGGCGTGCCGCTGACCACGCTCGACGAGATCGACCATCTCGATCTCACCGTCGACGGCGCCGACGAGTGCGACGGCGCGCTCAATCTCATCAAGGGCGGCGGCGGCGCGCTGCTGCGGGAGAAGATCGTGGCGGCGGCCTCCGATCGCATGATCGTGATCGCCGACGACAGCAAATGGGTCGATGTTCTCGGCCGCTTCCCCCTGCCGATCGAGGTGATCCCGTTCGGGCTTGCGGCGACGCAGCGGGCGATCGTGCAAGCCTTTCTAGAATGTGGGGCATTTGCGCAAAGCGGCGTTTCCGGGCAAATGGAGGTCCGGAAGACCAAGGACGGCCACGTTTTTGTCACCGATGGCGGCCACTGGATTGTGGATGCCCATCTCGGGGAAATACCGGATGCGCCGCGACTGGCAGGCTTGTTGAGCGTGATCCCGGGCGTCGTCGAACACGGTCTGTTCATTGGTCTGGCGCGCACGGCCGTGCTGGCCGGCGCACAGGGAATTCGCGTAGTTGAGCGGCGATAGCGCCGAATCTTTGAGGAGAATTGGAATGAAGAGTTTTTCGGGAAGTTTGTCGGCTGCGGGTCTCGCGGTGGCGCTGGCGCTGATCGGAGCGCCGGCCATGGCGCAGCAGAAAAACGCTCCTGCGGCCACCGTGGCTGTACCCGGCAAGCCGGCGTCGCCCGCCGCAATCGCCGCGGCCAAGGAAATCCTGACCATGAAGAACGCGAGCGCGATGTACGCCAACGCCGTTCCGGGTCTCGTCGAGAAGACCAAGAACGTGTTGCTCGGGGCCAACCTCAACTACCAGAAAGACCTCAACGAGGTCGCCGTGATCGTCGCCAAGAGTCTGGCCGGCCGCGAAAAGGAAATCGGCGACGGCATGGCGCAGATCTACGCCAACGAGTTCACCGAGCAGGAATTGAAGGACCTGGCGACGTTCTACAAATCGCCGCTCGGCCAGAAACTGATCCTGAACGAACCGAGGGCGATCTCGGGCAGCATGGCCTATATGAACGATTGGGCGCAGTCCTTTGCCGAGGTGATCAACGGCCAGTTCCGCACCGAGATGAGGAAGCGCGGCAAGGAAATCTGAGCTGGTAGAGGGCGAATGGCGGTAGAGGGGCGAATGGCGAATAGGGAGTAGCGAATAGCAGGCGCGAAGCGGGGTCGCCTCACCATTCGCTATTCGCCATTCGCAACGCACTATTCGCCACTCGCGGAAAGTAGACATGGCTGAATACGACGTCGATCTGTTTGTCATCGGTGGCGGTTCGGGCGGCGTCCGCGCCGCGCGCATCGCGGCCGGCTACGGCGCCAAGGTGATGGTGGCCGAAGAATACCGGATGGGCGGCACCTGCGTGATCCGCGGCTGCGTGCCGAAAAAACTGTTCGTGATCGGCTCGCACGTCCGTCACGAGATCGAGGACGCCGCGGGCTTCGGCTGGACCATCCCCGAAATCTCCTTCGACTGGAAGACGCTGGTCGCCAACAAGGACAAGGAGATCGCCCGGCTCGAGGGCATCTACACGACCAATGTCGAGAAATCCGGCGCGCAGGTGGTGAAGGCCCGTGCGGTGCTGGAAGACGCCCACACGCTGCGTCTGTCCGACGGCAAGAAAATCACCGCGCAAACCATTCTGATCGCGACCGGCGGCCGGCCCAACCATGGCGCGGAAATTCCCGGCATCGAGCATGTGATCTCGTCGGACGAAGCGTTCCACCTCACCGATCTGCCTGAGCGTATCGTGATCCAGGGCGGCGGCTATATCGCGCTCGAATTCGCCGGCATCTTCAAAGGCTACGGCGCCGATGTCACCGTGATCTATCGCGGCGACAACATCCTTCGCGGTTTTGACGAGGACGTGCGCAAGCATGTGCGCGCGGAGATGGAGAAGCAGGGCATCAACATCATCACCGGCTGCACCATCAGCAAGGTCGACAAGCACGGCAAGGAATTCACCACGCATCTGTCGAGCGGGTCGAGCATCGCCTCCGACCAGGTGATGTTCGCGATCGGCCGCCATCCCAACGTCGCCAATCTCGGGCTGGAGACCGCTGATGTCGCGATCAATCCGAAGAACGGCGGCATCGCCGTCGACGCCTGGTCGAAAACGTCGACGCCGAACATCTACGCCATCGGCGACGTCACCCACCGCACCAATTTGACGCCGGTGGCGATCCGCGAGGGCCATGCCTTCGCCGACACCGTGTTCGGCAAGCGCCCGGTGCAGGTCGATCACGCCACCATCCCGACCGCGGTGTTCTCGCAGCCCGAAGTCGGCACCGTGGGCCTCACCGAAGCCGAAGCCCGCGCGCAGTTCAGCCACGTCGATATCTACAAGACCGATTTCCGGCCCATCAAGGCGACGATGTCCGGCCGCGACACCCGCGTCCTGATGAAGCTCGTGGTCGACGGCACGAGCGACCGCGTGCTCGGCTGCCACATCGTCGGCGAAGGCGCCGCCGAGATCACGCAAGCCGTCGGCATCGCCGTGAAGATGAAAGCGACCAAGGCCGATTTCGACGCCACCATCGCGCTGCACCCGACCGCGGCGGAAGAACTGGTGACGATGCGGACGCCGACGGCGCGCTATGTGCGGGAAGCGGCGGCGGAGTAGGGCGCGCGTAGCCTGGATGGGCGCAGGGAGATGCGCTCAGTATCGCGGTCGATTGTCGCCGCGCCGCTGGAGTGCGAAAGCGTAGTGGGGATTGATCCCGCAAAAGGCGTCGGTACCGTTAGCGGTGGCCATGCACTGGGCGTAGCTGGAGAATTGGCAATTGCCCGGATAGCCCCATACGCGCCCTTGCAGGCAGTAGCTATTCCGAACGTTCTCATAAGCCTGGGGACCGTAAAAACTTGGGCCATATGCCTGAGCCCGGGCTTGCCCGCCTGCCAAGGCTAAACTCATCGTCAAAATCGTCAAAGCCAGAGTGCGCATTGGAGTTTCCTCGAAGTCGGCACAGCACCGGTGCATTTGGACCGCCGGCAGTATTGATCCAGGTCAATGTATTCAGGAGAGGTCCACACGTGAAGCGAGCGCGTGTCAATCTTGCGTGTTTCTTCCATCGAGCAATCCGCGCACCAGATAGCGACACCCGGACATGCCGATCCCCGGCATAGCCGGTGAGCTCGACCACCCCGCCTGTCATTGACCGGCCGCGCCCGACTGCAAGTAAGCAATGATCTTCGCCCGCTCCTCCGCCGATGCGAGACCGCCATACGGCTTCATGGTGTTGCCGGGCACGACCGCATCGGCGTTAGCCATGAAACGCTCGAGCTTGTCGGCGTCCCAGGCGAAGCCCGCCTCCTTCATGGCGCTGGAATAGCCGTAGTCCGGCAGCGACCCTGCCTTCCGCCCGATAATTTTGTGCAGATTTGGGCCTTGCCGGTTATCGCCCTCCTTGACGGTGTGGCAGGTCCGGCACGCATTGTTGAACGCCTGTTGGCCGGCGGCAGCATCCGCGCCTTGCGCCGGCGTTTGCGATGCGGCTGACGAAGACAACGTCAGGCACGCCATCCCGCTCAGGGCCAAGGCTTGAACAAGGGTTCGCATCGGCCGTCCTCCGTATTCCCCTGTCCAACAAAACGCACGAGGCAGCGAAGGTTTCCCTTGGCCATGGGGTAATCGGCGGCTCACGAGGCGGAAGCCTCGTGTAAGGCATTGCTTGACGATCGTAAGGTCTTGCCTTACATATCGCTCATGATCCGCTCGTTCCGGGACAAGGCTCTCGAACGTTTTTTCACGACCGGGGACGGGCGCCGGCTCAGCGTTCAGAATCCGAAGCGGATTGCCAACATACTGAGGGCGCTCGATGACGCGTCGCGGCCAGAGGATATGAATTTGCCGGGATTCCGGTTTCATGCGCTGGTCGGCCGCGATCGGGGGCGCTATGCGGTCAGTGCCAGCGGAAATTGGCGCATTACATTCGGTTGGATCGAAGGCGATGCCCTCGACGTCGATCTGGAGGACTACCATTGAGGATCAAGCCATGACCAAGAAGCTTCCGAAGCGTGGTTTGCCGCCGATGCATCCCGGTGAACTTCTTCGCGAGGAGATTTTGCCCGCTCTCGACCGGCCCAAGACAGAGATCGCCAGGCTGCTCGGCGTGTCGCGTCAGACGTTGTACGATCTCCTGAAGGAGAAGCAGCCGGTTACCCCGGTGATGGCGTTGCGGCTCGGGAAGTTGTGCGGCAACGGTCCCGATCTCTGGCTCAATCTGCAAAAGCGATACGATTTGGATCAGGCCGAGCGGGAGCTTGGAGAGGATATCAAGAACATCCCGACGCTGGCCGTAGCCTGACACTGGCCCTTACATGACAAAGTTTGGCAGGGAGTTGATCGAGAGCATGCAGCAGGCAGCAAAGCAGGCCGCTGCCAAGAAAGTGCGTGTAACCACTAGAAAGTCGGCGCCTGGCAGGGAACTACGCGGAAGGCCCGCCAGGCGTAGCCCGGATGAGCGAAGCGAAATCCGGGTCTCAATTCGCCCGAACCCGCATGTCGCTGCTCTCATGTGGGCTACAAACCGCCACAGAGCTGTTGCGCCTCTACTTCGTATCCTGCCGCGACCTCTTCCGGAAAGCCAAGGCCTCCGGGCCCCACATCCTGATCATCACAATCGCGCAGGAGGCAATGCCGACGAAGGCGAGCATGACGGTGAGGGCGATTTCCATGATGTGTGCATAGATGATTTGCGGGTGATTTGTCTTCCGTATCACTACGGTGTCATTGCGTTTCCCTGCATCGCGTTTCGGCGTTGACCGCCTGCAATCCTCCAGCGCATTCAGGCGTTGGGGGCGTTCATGCAAGTCTTCCGCCGGACCTTGGCCCACGCATCTGATGTTCGGCATTTTCGGGCGCGGCACGCGCGTCCTGGATTCCGCGGGGAGCGGAGCTGCTGCTTTTTTGGCAGCGCCTATTTTAGGCGCTACCGGACAGGTGGCTTGGGAGGATGGCGATCCACGACCACGGAGTCGGGATGCGAGACGATGGTCATGAACCAGATCGAGCTTACGACCAGCGACCAGAACGTATTCCAGTAAACCCAATTCATTGGTGCTTCCAATCCATCTAGGGCTTCCGGGTCCGAACGTCGCTCAGGCTCTTTGCAACAAAGTCTTCGAGATGCGCCGGCACCGGAGCTCCCTCAATATCACAGCGACATTGGATTTCCTCTGCGACATTTTTGGAGATGTCGGCGGTCCAGTGTTCGAGCGTGTTGAAGGCGTAGATTCCGACCGGGTTGTTGAAACGCGCCAGCATCAGATCGTTGATCACGGTATCGAGATCGGGGCGCTCGATCGGATTCTGAAGCTGCAAATCCCTCGGACCAAACGTGTCCATCACCAGATAAAGCGTTTGGTCGGCGCCATAGGGCACGGTTAACGGCATTCCAGTCATGGCCTGGGCACTCCGTGGAACGCAGATTCAAGTTTGAATCGAAGCGTTGGTTCCAGCGGCGGCGTGTGCACCTTCGTCTATTTTTCGCTGACATAGTTGATGCAACGACGATGCCCGGCCGGGCGCCGGCTCAGCACCAGAAATGAGAGGCAGCATTAGCCTGGATGAGCAACGCGACATCGGGTCTTGGCCCCCGCATGCCGCGGTGCTCATGCGGGCTAACGTCGGCAGGTGGGCTCAAGATACCAGCGACAACAGGCGCTCGGCTTTGAATCGCTTGTAGGCGTCGATCGCCCGGTTCGCGAGCATCAGCTTTCGCGTTTCGCCACGCCGGATCAGGGTCTCGACGGCATCCGTCAGGAAGCGCGCCGCGACTTCGGCATCGCCGAGTTCGCCGGTCCCCTCGAGATAATCCCAGGCGATCTGGATCGAATTTTCCATCAGCAATGGCAATGGTTCGGTCATGGAAATAAAACTCCTTAAGGCAACATCAGTTCCTCAAGGCGGCGGCAGCGTGGGGCATCCACGCCGCCCCGCGCCGGGTTACGGCCTCGGACCGTAGCTGCTGACCTTGCCGTTGATGTCGAAGGTGAAGGTCAATCCGAGGAACGACAATTGACCGCCGCGGGCGTCGATCACGTCGGGGTTCTTGGTACCGGGCGTCCACTTCATGCCGCCACTCACGGCGTCGAGTTCGATTGCGTTGAGTTCGCGATTGTCGGTGGTCATGTCAGTCTCCATTCATTGGTGGCAAAAGCCACTTGCGATGGTGATGGAGTAACCACAGCAGCCGGTCAGCGACTGTGACCGACGTCACAATGCCGGCCGCCCCGATGGCGCGCGCCGCAAATCCGTAAAGTTCGATTCAATGCGCCGTTAACGCGCTAAGGGAACCTTACGGCCTCACCTTCAAGTTGGTGATCTGCTGATCCAACGGATGTCACCCGTGACGATGGATGCTCTTAAGCCAAAGGTGGTGCGCGAACCGCGCCGGCAACTGCACAAGCAGCCGGCCTGGATGACGGTCGACGATGGCCTGACCAACCGCGAATGCTTCGTGCTCGACGTATCGCCGGGCGGCGCCAGGATCGTGACCGATGTCGCGATCGATGTCCGCGACAAGTTCGGATTGGCGCTGGTGCGCGATCGCCCAAAACACCAGTCCTGCGAAGTCGTCTGGCGCCGCGGCAAGACCTACGGCGTCAAGTTTTTGGGCGCCGGCAAAGCAGGCGCAGGGCCGGTCAACGACCTTTCTGCCGTAGAGCCCCACGCGCAGGCGGACCTGTTCGACACAGCTCAGCGCGTGACGGCGGAAGCCTGACCCGCCTTGCGGACCTTCGTCATTCCCCGATGCGCATTTGCGCATCGGGGAATGATGGAAGCTGATTTCCGGCCCAAGGTGCGAAATCTTGCCACGCGCAAAACGAAGGCCCGACACTTTGGGTGCCGGGCCTCCGCGTCGCGCTCGCGAGCGAGCCTATTTCTTCTTGGTGGCGCTGCCCGTGGTCTGCTGACCCGGCGCGTGTTCCGATGCGCCCGGTGCCGTCGATTTCTTGGCAGCCTTCATCTTGTGACCGGGCGCGTATTCCGACGCGCCCGGTGCCGTCGATTTCTTGGCAGCCTTCATCTTGTGACCCGGCGCGTATTCCGACGCACCCGGAGCCGTTGATTTCTTGGCACCCTGCATCTGATGGCCCGGTGAGCTATCCGATGCGCCAGGTGATTTGGTTCCGGATTGCGCAAAGGCGGACGAAGCTAACGCGAGCGACGCCGCGACGATCAGGGATTTCTTGAACATCGTGTTTCTCCTGCTGGCTATCGGCAATAAATGCGCGGTGCGCGCGCACGTTCCACTTTTTCCCGAATGAATGCTTCCGGGATGAAGAAATAATTTGCCGGCAAGGTTGATGAACGGATGTTTATCTCTTGCGCAAACGCTTAGCGTTTGTCGCAGTCCATGAGACGGAGAACTCCTGAAAGCGTAGTCCGGATGAGCTGCCGGGTCGCGGCAACGCGCGCCCGATGACAGGCACATCCGTGACGTCAGCCAGCCTCAGCAAATGTTCCTGGTGGAGGTCTTCATCATCCAGGGAAAGTAATTTTCCTTGAGCCATTCGATGGTGGCCCGATCGATACGCGGCTTGCCGCCCGACACGGCGTCCAATTCCGCAGCCGTGAATTCGACGGCGTTGATTTCCTGCGTCTGCTTTCTTCCCATTTTCGGAGCGCTCATGTTTCCCTCCTTGGTGAGCAGGGGACCATCCCCTCGGGGGCTCGGTCGTGGAAATAGGCGGCCAGAGCGGTGTTTGGCTGTGACTGGCATCACATTGCAGCGGCAAATCAGCCTGACGGCCGCACCCGGCGTAGCCGAGGAGTAAGTCACTTCTGATTTACGGAATCCGTGTCAAGCCCCGAAATAAAAAATATTTCTGTTTACCGGAAAGAAAATCAGGTGCATATCTTTGGCCATCCCGTCCCACTCAGAGGGCGTCGGCCGTCGTCACGGACGTTGGGCGGGTTGCGATGGACGCTTGTTTACGCTGAGACGATGGCGTGGGTTAAGCGTACGGCAAAACCGTGTGGTCCTGGCGCCCGTTGCTGGCGTCAAGCCGTCGGCTAAGCGCAAGCTGAACCGGCGGTGACGGAGTCAACCAAGAACTCGTCTCCGGGGAGATCACGGCATAAGCCGTAAAGCCATTGCGCAGGGAAGGCCGGGTGTTCTCCGCTGCCCTGTATGCTCGTGTGCAGCTTT
>NZ_JAFCMD010000044.1:0-19199 GCF_018130105.1 Bradyrhizobium sp. AUGA SZCCT0160 | reverse complement strand
GATCACGATATAAGCCGTAAAGCCATTGCGCAGGGAAGGCCGGGTGTTCTCCGCTGCCCTGTATGCTCGTGTGCAGCCTACTTAGTGCAAACCGCACACGAGACCGCGGGTGCAGCGCGCACCCGGTCTTCCCTGCGCCCTCTCATTGGAGGGCGGGAAGTTTCCAGCAAAGCTCGGGCGCAATGCGCCGCGGGAAGGTGAAAGTGCGTTTGGATGGATGATGGTGCAACAACAAACACCACCGTCGTCCCGGCCTTGAGCCGGGACCCATACGCCGCGGCCCATCGGTGAGAGCGCTGACGTTAGATACCTTTCGCAAAATAGCCGCCGCGGAGTGGGTCCCGGCGTTCGCCGGGACGACGAAAGATGGGACGACGAAATACCTTTCTCCTCACACCGGCAGCGCGATCGAGTACTTCACCTGGCTCAGCGCAAAACTCGACTCGATCGACGCAATCCCATCCAGCCGCGTCAGCTTGTTTTTCAAAAACGCCTCATAGGACGACAGATCGGCGGCGACGACGCGCAGCAGGTAATCGCGATTGCCCGTCATCAGATAGCATTCCAGCACCTCGTCCCATTTCGAGATCGCCTTGGCAAACCGGTTGAGGTCCTCCTCTTTCTGTCGCGCGAGCTTGATCGAGATGAAGACGCTGACATGCAGGCCGAGCGATTTCTGGTCGACGGTGGCGATATAGCGGGTGATGACGCCGCGCTCTTCGAGCAATTTCACCCGGCGGTGGCAGGGCGATACCGAGAGCCCGACCTTCTCGGAGAGCTCCTGCATGGTCATGCGGCTGTCGGATTGCAGCAGGCTGAGGATCTTGCGGTCGATGGCGTCGAGGGCGTGCATTGGAATGAACTCTGGATAATGGGGTTCGGATTGGTGTTTTATCCCAATTTGAGACGGTATGTCGCGGGAAATTGAGATTTCTGGGGAGGCCAGTCCCGGTAAAATTTGGCTAGAATCCTTACGGAGCAACGCCATGCCCATCGAGCCCGCACGCCTGGAACTGTTGTCCGCGCTGTCGCGAAAAGTGCTCTGGCTGTCGTCGTGGACCATCCACCACGCCAATCACATCAGGCCCAATGCCGACGGCCTGAAGGTCGGCGGCCATCAGGCCTCCTCGGCCTCGCTCGCCAACATCATGTCGGCGCTGTATTTCTCGGTGCTGCGGCCGCAGGACCGCGTCGCGGTGAAGCCGCATGCGAGCCCGGTGTTTCACGCCATCCAGTATCTGTTCGGGCATCAGACCCGCGAGAAGCTGGAAAATTTCCGCGGCTACAAGGGCGCGCAATCCTATCCGTCGCGCACCAAGGATGCCGACGACGTCGATTTCTCGACGGGGTCAGTTGGGCTCGGCGTGGCGCAAACCCTGTTCTCCTCGCTGGTGCAGGATTACGTCAAGTCGCATGGCTGGATGAAAGATCGTCCCGAGGGGCGCATGATCGCGCTGGTCGGCGACGCCGAAATGGATGAGGGCAATATCTTCGAGGCGCTGCTCGAGGGCTGGAAGCACGGGCTGCGCAACACCTGGTGGATCGTCGACTATAACCGCCAGAGCCTGGACGCCGTGGTGCGCGAAGGGCTCTGGGAAAAATTCGAATCGATGTTCCGCAATTTCGGCTGGGACGTCAGGATCGTGAAATACGGCACGCTGATGCAGGCTGCGTTCGCCGAACCCGGCGGCGAGGCGCTGCGGCGCTGGATCGATAATTGCCCGAACCAGATGTATGCGGCGTTGTGCTTCCAGGGCGGTGCCGCGTTCCGAAAACATCTGCAGGATGACATCGGCGATCAGGGACAGGTGACGCAACTGATCGACCGGCGCAGCGACGAGGAACTGCTGGCGCTGATGTCAAATCTCGGCGGCCACGACATGACCAGCATGATCGATGCGTTCGAAGCGATCGACCATGATCGGCCGGTCTGCTTCATCGCCTACACCATCAAGGGCGTCGGGCTGCCGATGCAGGGCCACAAGGACAACCATGCGGGCCTGATGACGGTCGCTCAGATGGAAAAATGGCGTGCGGCGCAGAACATCCGTCCCGGTCATGAATGGGAAAAGTTCGAAGGGTTGTCCCAGGACCCGGCTGATCTCGAAGCGTTCCTCACCGAAGCGCCGTTCAACGCCGAGGGCCGCCGGCGCCTGACCGCGCCCGTGATCGAGGTGCCCGAGCGGCTCGCCTTCAAACCGGCGGCGCAGATGTCGACCCAGCAGGGCTTTGGCCTCGTGCTCAACGAACTGGCGCGCGGCGACACCGAACTGGCTTCGCGCATCGTCACCACGTCGCCTGACGTGACGGTGTCGACCAATCTCGGCGCCTGGGTCAACCGACGCGGGCTGTTTGCGAAGGCGGAAAACCACGATCTGTTCCGGCAGGAGAAAATTCCCTCGACCTTCAACTGGGATTTTTCGCCGAAGGGACAGCACCTCGAGCTCGGCATCGCCGAGATGAACCTGTTCATCGTGCTTTCGGCGCTGGGTCTGTCGCATCAGATCAACGGCGAGCGGCTGCTGCCGATCGGCACGCTGTACGACCCCTTCATCCAGCGCGGCCTCGATGCGATGAATTACGCCTGCTACCAGGACGCGCGCTTCATGGTGGCGGCGACGCCGTCGGGCATTACGCTGGCGCCGGAGGGCGGCGCGCACCAGTCGATCGCAACACCCCTGATCGGCATCGCACAGGACGGCCTGGCCTCATTCGAGCCGGCCTTCGTCGATGAACTCTCCGTGATCATGGGCTGGGGGTTTCAGCACATGCAGCGCGAACCGGGTGAGGGTGGATCGGTCTATCTGCGGCTGTCGACGCGGACGATCGACCAGCCGCAGCGGATCATGACGCCGGACCTGCAGCGCGAGATCACCGACGGCGCCTATTGGCTGCGCAAGCCGGGTGCGAACTGCGACGTCGTGATCGCCTATACCGGCGCGGTCGCGCCGGAGGCAATCGAGGCGGTCGGCTTCATCGGTGAGAGCCACCGGGATGTCGGACTATTGGCGGTGACCTCGGCGGACCGCCTGCATGCGGGCTGGACCGCGGCGCGAAAGCTGCGCCGCGACCGTCGCGGCGTTCAGCATCTCAGCCATATCGAGCAAATGCTGGCGCCGCTGCCGCGCGACTGCGGCATTGTCACCGTGATCGACGGCCACCCGGCCGCACTCGGCTGGCTCGGCAGCGTGCGCGGCCAGCGGGTGGAGGCGCTGGGCGTCGAGCAGTTCGGCCAGACCGGCACCATTGCCGACCTCTACCGCCACCACGGCATGGACGCCAATTCCATCATCGATGCGGCGGAAAGCCTCACCGTCGGGGCCCCGGTGCGGCACAGGAAGATGGCGGTGTAGTCGTCGCCCCGGCGAAGGCCGGGGCCCATACTCCGCGGCGGAGGTTGTGTTAAAGGGTGTCGGCCAAAGTGCCAAATGAGAGTTCACAGCGTATGGGCCCCGGCCTTCGCCGGGGCGACGGTTACCACCTTGCCACCGCCACACCACTGACCTTATATCCGGTGCCCGCCGCAACGCGGCATCCCGCATATGGCGGGTTCAATTGCCGGGATTTTCGTGCAAGGATGCCTGCCGAACGCCCCCGTTCCCTTAATCCTTCCGCCCTGTGAAATAACGAGGTTTCCGATGGTCAACCGTATGCAATTCTACATCGACGGCGCCTGGGTCGATCCCGCCGTCAAGAAGTCCACGCCCGTCGTCAATCCGGCGACCGAAGAGGCGATGTATGAGGTTGCGCTCGGCTCGAAGGCCGATCTCGACAAGGCCGTCGCGGCCGCCAAGCGCGCCTTCGTGACCTACTCGCAGACCAGCCGCGAGGAGCGTGTCGCGCTGCTGGAGAAGATCATCGAAATCTACAAGACCCGCATGAAGGATATCGGTGCTGCCGTATCCGACGAAATGGGCGCGCCGCTGCCGATGGCAGAGCGGCTGCAGGCCGGCGCCGGCCTCGGCCATATCGCTTCCACGCTGGAAGTGCTGAAGAACTATCATTTCGAGGAAAACATCGGCACCGCCACGGTGCTGCGTGAGCCGGTCGGCGTCATCGGCATGATCACGCCGTGGAACTGGCCGCTGAACCAGATCGCCTGCAAGGTCGCGCCCGCGCTTGCCGCCGGCTGCACCATGATCCTGAAGCCGTCGGAATTCACGCCGACCTCGGCGCTGATCTTCGCCGAGATCCTCCATGAAGCCGGCGTGCCGAAGGGCGTATTCAACCTCGTCAACGGCCTTGGCCCGGAGGTTGGCGCCGCAATGAGCGAGCATCCGGATATCGACATGATCTCGTTCACCGGCTCGACCCGCGCCGGCGTCGATGTCGCCAAGCGCGCCGCGCCGACCGTGAAGCGTGTCAGCCAGGAACTCGGCGGCAAGTCGCCGAACGTGATCCTGGAAGGCGCCGACCTCACCAAGGCCGTCACCGGCGGCGTCATGCACATGTTCAACAACTCCGGACAATCGTGCAACGCCCCGTCGCGGATGATCGTGCCGCTGTCGAAAATGAAGGAAGTCGCCGCTATCGCGAAGGCGGTCGCCGACAAGACCAAGGCCGGTGATCCCCGCGCCGACGGCACCACCATCGGCCCGGTCGTGTCCCGCATTCAGTGGGACAAGATCCAGGCGCTGATCAAAAAGGGCATCGACGAGGGCGCAACGCTCGTCGCCGGCGGTCCGGGTCTCCCCGAAGGCGTCAACAAGGGCTTCTACGTGCGCCCGACCATCTTCGCCGACGTCACCAACGACATGACTATCGCGCGCGAGGAAATCTTCGGGCCGGTGCTCACGATTCTCGGCGCCAAGGACGAAGCCGAGGCGGTCAAGATCGCCAACGACACGCCGTATGGTCTGGCCGGTTACGTCACCGGTGATACCGTCGAAAGCGCGCGCCGGGTCGGCAAGCAGATCCGCGCCGGCAACGTCAACCTGCAGGGCGTTCCGAACGAGCGGACCGCACCGTTCGGCGGCTACAAGCAGTCCGGCAACGGCCGCGAGTGGGGCAAGTACGGCCTGGAAGAATATCTCGAAGCGAAGGCGGTCGCCGGCTACAACGCCGCGTAAGCTGATGCTGCGCTGCTAACGCGGTCTATTCAAAACAATGCCGGCTGCCCCAAAGCAGCCGGCATTGTCGTTAGAGTGCATGGTCGAGGCTTGCATCAACGCGCGGCCGCAATGACGCGAAGAAAAAAACAAAAAAGGGAGATCGGATATGAGGAAACTGGTCATTGCGCTTGTCGCGCTGATTCCGTTGACTGGCGCAGCGCAGGCGCAGAGCCTCAAGGATCTGCTCGCGACGCTGCTCGTGAAATGGAACGAACCGACAGAGCCGTTCAAGATGATCGGCAACGTCTATTATGTCGGCACCAACGGCCTGTCATCCTATCTGATCACCTCGCCGCAAGGTCACATCCTGGTCGATACGGTCATGCCGGAGGCGACCTCGCAGATCAAAGGCAATATCGAGAAGCTCGGCTTCAAGGTCACCGACATCAAATATCTGCTGAACACCCACGCCCATATCGATCACACAGGGGGTCTTGCCGAAATGAAGGCGGCGAGCGGCGCCCAGCTTGTCGCCGGTGAGGCCGACAAGCCGCTGCTCGAAGGCGGTTACTATCCGGGCGCGCGGGAGGAAACCGTGCTGAATTTCCCGCCGGTCAAGGTGGACCGCACGGTGCGCGAGGGCGATACGGTCACGCTTGGTGACGTGAAGATCACGGCGCGCGAAACGCCCGGCCACTCGCCGGGCTGCACCAGCTGGGAATTTTCGGTGAAGGACGGCGACGCGACGCGCTCGGTGCTGATCTTCTGCAGCGGCACCGTGGCGCTGAACCGCCTCGTGACCAACCCGACGTATCCCGGGATCGTCGCCGATTACCGCAAGACGTTCGCGCGGGCCAAGGACATGAAGGTGGATGTGCTGCTCGCGCCGCATCCGGAAATGTACAAGATGCAGGAGAAGCGCGCCAAACTCAGCGATGGCGCGCCCAATCCGTTCGTCAATCCCGGTGAATTCGACGCCTATGCCGCGACGCTGGAAAAGGCGTTCGAGGAGGGACTGGCCAAGCAGACCGCCGCTGCGCAGGAAAAGAAGGGTTGAATCCGGCGCGGCGAGGGGACGGCGTAGACTATCCCCCGAGCGCGCCTTGCGTGTTCACATACAGCGCGTAGATCGACTGGCTCGCGGCCATGAACAGCCGGTTGCGCTTCAAGCCGCCGAAACAGAGATTGGCGCAGCGCTCCGGCAGGGCGATGCGGCCGATCATGACGCCGTCGGGCGCGAACACGACAACGCCGTCGAGTTCGGGATCGCCCATGCCCCAGCCGCACCACAGATTGCCGTCGATGTCGGAACGCATGCCGTCGGGCGTGCCGGGACCGGCGTCGACGAACACGCGCTTGTCGGAAAGTGTATCGCCGCCGGGTGAGACGTCGTACGCGAGGATCTTGCGGGTCGGCACGCCCCGGGATTCGATAACGTAGAGAATCTTCTCATCCGGCGAAAAGCAAAGTCCGTTCGGTCCCAGAATGCCTTCGGCGACTATGGTGGCCTTTCCGCTTCCGCCATCGATCCGGTAGACATTCATGTCGAGTTCGGGCTCGGCCTTGTAGCCCTCGTAATTGCCGAGCAGGCCGAAGATCGGATCGGTGAACCAGATCGAGCCGTCCGATTTCACCACGACGTCGTTCGGCGAATTCAGCCGCTTGCCGCCAAAGGAATCGATCAGCACCGTGATCGATCCGTCATATTCGGTTCTGACGACACGGCGGCCGCCATGCTCGCAGCTGATCAGGCGGCCCTGGCGGTCGCGGGTGTGGCCGTTGGCGAAATTCGACGGCTTGCGGTAGTGGCTGACCGCGCCGGTCTCCTCTTCCCATTTGATGATGCGGTTATTGGGAATGTCGCTGCACAACAGATAGCGCCCGTCGCCAAACCACACCGGCCCTTCGGCCCAGCGCATGCCGGTTGCCAGCCGTTCCACCGCCGAAAGCTTGAGCCAGTATTTTTCAAACCGCGGATCGAGCGCGTGGATCGCCGGATCGGGATAATAGGTCGCCGGCTGCCAGCCGGCGCGGGGTGTTGCCTCGGACATTTGCTGTTCTCGTTGCTGTTGCGTTTCCTCGCAGAATGTTTTGCTATCATTGTCGGCCAGCGACCGCAAATCGCTCGTAAGAAAGAGGAAAGAAATGCCACGCATATTGATGACCGGCGCTGCCGGTGGAATCGGCACCAGCCTGCGCAAACTGTTGCCGCCGATTTATCCGGATCTGCTGCTGAGCGACCTGACAACGCCCGCGGATCTCGGTGCCAATGAGAAATTCAAGGCGGCCGATCTTGCCGATCCCACACAGGTCGAGGCGATCTGCGAGGGCGTCGACGGCATCCTGCATTTCGGCGGCTATTCGGTCGAAGGCCCGTGGGAACAGATCCTGCAATCCAACATCATCGGCTGCTACAATCTGTTCGAGGCGGCGCGCAAGAAGGGTGTCAAGCGGGTAGTGTTCGCTTCATCCAATCACGCGGTCGGCTTCTACCCCCGCCACCACCGGATCGGCACCGACGTCACCGCGCGTCCCGACAGCCGTTACGGCGTCAGCAAGGTTTTTGGAGAAGCGGTTGGCTCGCTCTATGCCGACAAGCATGGGCTTGGGGTGACCTGCCTGCGCATCGGCAATTTCGGCGAAAAGCCGCTGGATCACCGCCGGCTCGCGATCTGGCTGAAGCCGGAGGATCTGGTGCAGCTTTGCCGGATCGGGCTCGATCACCCCGACATTCATTTCGAGATCTTCTACGGCGCGTCCTACAACGAGCGCGCGTGGTGGGATAATCATCGCGCCTACGAGCTCGGCTATCGCCCGACCGGCCGCGGCGAAGACCATCGCGAGCATGCGATGACCGAGCAGGCCAAGCTTAAGCCCGATCTGGTCAGCGATTTCTACCAGGGCGGCACGTTCTGCGGCATGGAGTTCGACGGCGACAAGAGCAGGATCGTGGATTGGAAATAGCCTCGATGGTCATTCCGGGATGGTCCGAAGGACCAGACCCGGAATCTCGAGATTCCGGGTTCGCGCTTCGCGCGCCCCGGAATGACGGCCGTTAGTTTTCGCCCTCATCCCCCGCGATGCGGTCGAGATAATCCGACTTGCTGAACTGCATGTGATCGACGCAGAGCTGCGCCAGCGCCCAGTTGTCGCGGCCTTTCAGCAGTTCGATCATGAATTCGTGCTGGCGCCGTGACAGCGCCAGCCCCTCTCTGTCGGCCAGATTCTTGGCGCGCATCGGCAGCGTCAGGTTCATGTAGTCCTGCAGCGAGCGCACCAGATAGGGATTGCCGCAGGCGGAAAACAGCGCGACGTGAAAGGCGTCGTTGGCTTCGTGAATGCCGCGCAGGTCCTGGGCGTCGGCCCTGGCGCAATATTGCCGCTGCAACTCGCTCAACTGCTCGATCAGGCTTGCGGGTGCGGGCAGCGTGATCATCAATGCTGCCTGCCGCGTCAGCATTTCCCGGACCTCGTAGATCTGCCGCACTTCCTCGGCCGAATAGAACCGCACGGTCGCGCCGATATTCTTCTCGCGCAGCACGATGCCCTGGCGCTCGAGCTGAAACAGGCCCTGGCGCACGAAATGCCGGCTGGCGCGGTAGCGCGTCATCAGCGTGTCTTCGACCAGCCGCGAACCCGGCGCGAAGCGGCCGAAGATGATGTCCTCTTCCAGCCGACGGATCACTTCCGCCTGCTCTTCCTCTCGCGTCAGCGCGGAAATTTCGGTCAATGCTTCCTGTGGCTTCATTGCAAAGCCTCCCAGCCTGACAGCCGATAGCAATCCTCGACCAGCCGCAACGTCTCGAGATTATCCTGCGGCGCGGTCTCGAACGGCGTGTTGTCACGTAATGATTGTACGAAGTGCGCAATCGTCCGGTTGTAAGACCCCTGATATTCGGTGGCGAGATCGTAGACCCTTTCTTGGGGCGAAGCACCCGAGCAGATGAGCTGCGGCCCGTCGAGCTTGATGGCGCCCTTGTCGCCGAGAATTTCCAGCCGGTCGATCTGGGTGGCCGGATGCCCGTGCGCGGCAAAGCTCGCAAACACCGTGACGCCGGCGCCGTTGCCAGCCTGGAGCTGGATCACCGCGCCGTCTTCGCCGACGAGTTGCTCGCTCGAGCGCGAAAGCGCAGCCGCCGTCACGCGCAGCGGCCCGAGCAGCATCCGCAACGTGTCGAGGTGATGGATCAGGACTTCCGCGACTAGCATGCGCTTTTCGCGGCGCATGAAGGGTTGCCGCTCAAGCGCCGGGCACAGCCCGTCCGGTCCCGGCAGTACGCCCGACGTCAGCAGCGTGAGCTGCGCCTGCTTGACGTTGCCGATGCGGCCCTCGCGCAGCCAGGCCGCGGCGTCGCGATAATATCCGCGAAAGCGCCAGTTCTCGTGCACCATCAGCCGCGTCAGGTCGCGGACCTCGGCAGCGAGGTCGGTCGCTTGCTGCAGGTTCGGCGCCAGCGGCTTCTGGCACAGCACCGGCAGGTGCTTGGCTGCCGCCAGCCGGACCAGCGGCGCGTGCATCTCGCGTGGCGCCGCGATATCGATGGCGTCAAGATCGGTCTCCGCCAGCATCGCTTCGGCGCTGGCGTAGATCCTGGGTATCTCGAATTCGGTTGCACGGCGTGCGCCGTTGTCAGCCGAGGGATCGGCGACAGCAACAACGCGCGCCTGATCTGCTATGCTGGCCCAGGCGATCAGATGATGGTGGCTCACCATGCCGGCGCCGATAAGGCCAATGCGCAACGGCTTGTTCATGGATGCTCGTTTCCGATCATCGCTGGAAGTCAGCACGCACGGATATTATTGTCAATAATGCCGCGTGATTGGCGGCGAAATAGCACAATTTCAGCGACCAAGTATCAAATATTGACAATAATTGCGTGGACTCCTTAAGTGCGAATGCACAGCGACAGGGAATGACAAAATGGCTGATGACGGACTTCGCAAGGGACTGGCAAGTTACGGCGATGCTGGCTTCTCGCTGTTCCTGCGCAAGGCCTTCATCAAGGCGATGGGGTATTCCGACGATGCGCTCAACCGCCCGATCGTCGGCATCACCAACACCTACAGCGACTACAATCCCTGCCACGGCAACGTGCCGCAGATCATCGAGGCGGTGAAGCGCGGCGTGATGCTGACCGGCGCGATGCCGATGGTGTTCCCGACCATCTCGATCGCCGAAAGTTTTTCGCATCCGACCTCGATGTATCTCCGCAACCTGATGGCGATGGATACCGAGGAGATGATCCGCGCCCAGCCGATGGACGCCATTGTCATGATCGGCGGTTGCGACAAGACCCTGCCGGCGCAAATCATGGCCGCGGTCAGTGCGGATCTGCCGACCGTCGTCATTCCCGTGGGACCCATGGTGGTCGGGCATCACAAGGGCGAAGTGCTGGGCGCCTGCACGGATTGCCGGCGGCTGTGGGGAAAATACCGCGCCGGTGAAATCGACGATGTCGAGATCGAAGCCGTCAACGGCCGCCTCGCGCCATCGGTTGGCACCTGCATGGTGATGGGCACGGCGTCCACAATGGCGTGCATCACCGAAGCGCTGGGCCTGTCGCTGCCGATGAGCGCGACGATTCCGGCGCCGCACGCCGAACGCTTCCGTTCCGCCGAAGCGAGCGGCAAGGTCGCCGCCGCGTTGGCCAAGGCGAAAGGGCCGAAGCCGAGCGAGTTTCTGACCGCGTCGTCGTTCCGGAACGCGCAAGTGGTGCTGCAGGCGATCGGCGGCTCGACCAACGGTCTCATCCATCTGACCGCGATCGCCAACCGCACCAAGCATCGCATCGATCTCGAAGGCTTCGATAAGCTCGGCCGCGAGGTGCCTGTTCTGATTGACCTGAAGCCGTCGGGTGAGCATTACATGGAGCACTTCCATCATGCCGGCGGCCTGCCGAAGCTGATGGCGCAGCTCGGCGACCTCATCGATCTCGATGCCAAAACCATTACCGGCGCGACGCTGCGCGATGTCGTGGCGGGTGCCGAGGAAGTGCCGGGGCAGGACGCGATCCGTCCCCGCAGCAATCCGATCAAGCCGGAAGGCGCGATGGCGGTGTTGCACGGCAACCTTGCGCCGCGCGGCGCCGTAATCAAGCATTCGGCGGCGAGCCCCAAGCTCTTGCAACATACCGGCCGCGCGGTCGTGTTCGAGTCCGTTGAAGACATGACGCTGCGGGTCGACGATCCCGCGCTCGACGTCAATGCCGACGACGTGCTGGTGCTGCGCAATGCCGGGCCGAAAGGCGCACCGGGCATGCCGGAAGCGGGCTATCTGCCGATTCCAAAGAAGCTCGGCCGTGCGGGCGTCAAGGACATGGTCCGGATTTCCGACGCGCGCATGAGCGGGACGGCGTTCGGTACCATCGTGCTGCACATCACTCCGGAATCCGCCGTCGGCGGTCCGCTGGCGCTGGTGAGGAACGGCGACATGATCCGGCTCGACGTCGCCAAACGCAGCATCGATCTCTTGGTCGACGATGCCGAGCTCGAAAAACGCCGCGCCGCGCTGGCGCCGCCGACGACGCCCGACTGGGCCAGGCGCGGCTACGCGCATCTGTTCAACGAGACCATCCTGCAGGCCGACGAAGGCTGCGATTTCGATTTCATGCGCGGCGAGGGCAAGGGCTAGGATTCGTTCGGCGCCTCTACTTCCCCTTGCTGGTGAACTTCTGCACCGCAACACGGAAATCGTCGGTGTGCATCGCGTCGATGATCTTCTCTTCCTCGGCATCGAGCTGCTGCCTGACCGGCGTCACCGCGGCCTGGTAGACCAGTGATTTGGTGCCGCTGATCGCCGCCGGCGGGTTCTGCGCCAATCGCTCGGCGAATTTTTGCGTCGCCGCCTTCAGTTCTGCGGCCGGAACAACCCTGGCGACCAAACCCCAATCGTAAGCCTGCTGCGCCGAAAAACTGTCTTCGGCGAGAAACAGCTGCAGCGCGCGGCGGGTGCCGACGGTGCCGACCATGCCGACGGTGCTGCCGCCGTCCGGCGACACGCCGATCTTGGCGTAAGCCGGCGTGAAGCGGGCGTCTTCAGCGGCGATGCAAAGATCGGTCACGAAGGCGAGCCCCATGCCGGCGCCGGCGGCCGAACCATGGACGCTCGACAGCACGATCTTCGGCATCCGCCGGATGGTCTCGATGAAGGCGTGATAGTGCTTCAGCAGCTCCCCGACCACAGGCGCAATGGTATCGGCGGCCGCGGCAGCACCGATGGTCTGCAGATCGCCGCCGGCACTGAAGGCGCGGCCTTCGCCCTGGATCACCAACACCCTGATGGCGTTATTGGCCTCGACCTCGGCGCCGAGCTGCTCCAATTTTTGGGCGATCGACAGGTTGATGGAGTTGAACGCCGCGGGGCGGTTGAGGGTGATGGTCGCGATCGGACCTTCGATCGTGAGCCGTGCCGGCTCGTCGGAAGAGGGAGTGGTATGATCTTGCGTCGACATCGAAATTACCTCCGATCGGACGGTTGCCTTGCATTTAAATAACAGAAGGCCGGGGGTGACAATCCCGGGCCGGATTGGTGGGCGTGGGCCTGAGGCTGTTCCAGCTGAGGGACGCCCTTGCGCGATCCGAAAGCTTTGGGCTTAATGGGGGTGCCCACCGTTCGGGACGCGGACACGAGCGCCGCTCTCACGAGGCGAAAGCCAACATCAGCAGTGAGAGGAGACGACATGGGTAATTCCTGTGCGCCTGCAATTGGGTTGTCCCGATGACGCAAGGACCGGTTTTGCAAGGACCTGTCGTGCAAGGGCCTGTGGTCATCGTTGGCGCCGGCCATGCCGGCTTTCAGGTTGCGGCCTCGCTGCGCCAGCACGGCTTTGCCGAGCGTATCGCGCTTCTGAACGATGAAGGCCATCTGCCATACCAGCGGCCGCCTTTGTCCAAGGCCTATCTGAAGGGAACCAGCGGGCCTGACAGCCTGATGTTCCGGCCGGGAAAATTCTTCTCCGACCAGAAGATCGACCTGATTTCCGACCGTGCGGTGTCGATCGACCGCAGGGCGCATAAACTGTTGCTCGGCTCCGGTTCCTTCCTCGACTACGGCCATCTGGTGCTGGCGACCGGCGCGCGCAATCGCCTGCTCGACATCCCCAACGCCAATCTGGAGGGCGTGCGCTATTTGCGCACCCTCGACGAAAGCGAGGCGTTGCGGCACCGGATCGGATCCGGCCAGCGCGTCGTCGTGATCGGCGCCGGCTTCATCGGACTGGAATTCGCCGCGACCGCCCGGGGCAAGGGCCTGGAAGTCGACGTGGTCGAACTCGGCACCCGCGTGATGGCGCGCGCGGTGACCGCGGAAATCTCCGAATTCTTCCAGTCGAGCCACACCGCGGCCGGCATTCGCATTCATCTCGGCGTGCAGGTCACGAGCATCGAGAGCCACGGCAGCAACGTCACCGGCGTCAGCCTCAGCGATGGCCGGCATATGCCTGCCGATCTCGTGGTGGTCGGGGTCGGTGTGCTGCCGAATGTCGAACTGGCGGCCGAAGCCGGCCTGCCGGTGGCGGCGGGCATCATCGTCGATGAACATTTGCTGACGGCCGATCCGGATATCTCGGCGGTCGGTGATTGCGCGCTCTATGCCAGCCCGCGCTTTGGCGGGTCGCTGAGACTCGAATCCGTGCAGAACGCCACCGACCACGCGCGCTGTGTCGCGGCGCGGCTGACCGGCGATGCCAAAGTCTATGACGGGCTGCCGTGGTTCTGGAGCGATCAGGGTCCCCACAAGCTTCAGATCGCGGGTTTGACGACGGGCTATGACCAGGTGGTGGTGCGCGGCGATCGCGGGCAGGGGGCGTTCTCCGCCTTCTGCTACAAGTCCGGGCAACTCGTCGGCATCGAATCCGTCAACCGCGCCGGGGATCATATGTTCGGACGGCGCCTGCTGGCCGCCAACGGCTCGATTACGCCGGAGCAGGCGGCTGATAGCAGCTTCGATCTGAAGAGCGCGCTGACTTAAGTCGGAGGGGCTTTGCCGCCGGTCCACTTGCATCGGCGGATCATTTCGGCAACGCTGCAGCAGGCCCGCCAGAGGCTTCGGTGAGTCAATCGGGGAGGGTAGCATGTCCATCTGGACACGCTGTCTGATGCTAAGCAATGCCGTCATCCTTGCCATGGTCATGGCCAGCCCGACCTCGGCCCAGACCAAGCTGCGATGGGCGCATGTCTACGAGATCACCGAGCCCTACCACACCGAAGCGCTGTGGGCGGCGGGCGAGATCAGGAAACGCAGCAACGGCAAATTCGATATTGAGGTGTTTCCGGCTTCCCGGCTCGGCAACGAGAATCAGCTCAATGAGGGGCTTGGGCTCGGCACCGTCGATATCGTCTATGTCGGCACCAACTTCGTCGCGGCAACCTACAAACCGCTCGGCATCACCGGCGCGCCGTTCATGCTGCGTGATTTCGACCACTGGAAGGCCTATCGCGCCAGCAAGCTGTTTGCCGACCTTGCGAAGGACTATGAAGACAAGACCCGGCACAAGATCGTCGCGCTGACCTATTACGGGCAGCGTCATGTCACCGCCAACAAGCCGATCAGCAAGCCCGAGGACATGAAGGGCATGAAGCTGCGCGTGCCGCCGGCGCCGCTGGTCCTGATGTTCACCAGATCCGTCGGCGCCAACGCAACGCCGATCGCATTCTCCGACGTTTACAATGCGCTCCGGCAAGGGCTGGTCGACGGTCAGGAGAATCCGCTGCCCACCATCATGGCCAAGAAATTCTACGAGGTGCAGAGTCACATCGTGCTGACCGGCCACATCACGGAATCGATGGTGACGGTGATCGGCAGCCACGTCTGGAACAAGCTGAAGCCGGACGAGCAGAAGCTGTTTGCGGATACGATGAAGGAGGCCGCCGCGAAGGCGACGGAGGCGATCGAGGCTTCCGAACGGGTTCTGGCGACACAGCTCAAGAAGCTCGGCATGACCGTGGTCGAGCCGGATCGCGCGGCATTCCGGAACGCAGCGGTTCCGCTGCACAATGATGCCGCGGCCGGCGCCGGATGGACGCGGGCGCAATACGACGAATTGCAGTCGCTGAAGTAAGGGCTGCGTTTCGATGGCCCCGACGCGAACGTAACGGAGATGGCTCAGATGATCGCCGCCACTTCCGCGGCCGTCGGCATCGAGGGCGCTGCGCCCATCCGTTGCACACAGATCGATGCCGCGGCATTGGCATAAGCGAGGGCGTCGCGGATGGCTTTTCCATCCGCCAACTGCGCTGCGAGCGCGCCGACAAGGCAATCGCCGGCGCCGGTGGTGTCCACCGCCTTCACCTTGCGGCCGGGGATGACCGACGGCTGACCATCGATCATCGCAAGCACGCCGCGGCTGCCTAGTGTCACGCAGACGATCTGATCACGGTTTGACGGCAGCAACCGGACCGCTTCGATGAAGCTGTTGTCATCGTCGGTATCGCGAAGCTCGGTGCCGGCGAGCAGACCGAGCTCGGTCTCGTTGAGAACGAGGATGTCGACGAGATCGAGCAGTTCACGTCCGAAGCGGGTCGCGGGCGCGGGGTTGAGGATCGTGGTCGCACCGGCAGCGCGGGCGCGATTGAAGAACGCCATGATCGTGGGCAGCGGGATTTCGAACTGGCTGACCGCAATGTCGCCTTTGGCGAGGATCGGCGTGCCGACATCCTCGGCACTCACTAGCGCATTGGCGCCGGGCACGACGACGATGGTGTTGTCGGCATTGGCAATCGTGATGAGCGCCGTTCCGGTATGGGCCCCGGCGGTGTCCTTGACGAAGGCGAGATCGACGCCTTGTGCGGCGAGAAATGTCCGCAATTGCTGCCCGAAGGCATCTGTTCCCAGCCGGCCGATCAGCGTGGTTGATACCCCGAGCTTGGCGGCCGCCACAGCCTGGTTGGCGCCCTTGCCGCCGGGGAAATACAATACTGCTTTGCCGGCGACGGTCTCGCCGACAAGCGGATGCCGGTCGGCGGTCGCCACCACATCCATGTTGATGCTGCCGCCGACGAAGACGCGTCCCATTTTCATCCCCACACCACGCGGTCAGGCCCCGACCGCGAACTCCTGCTTGACGGCGTCAATATCGGGGAGTGTCGGCAATCCGGCCTCGTTGCCGAGTCGCTGGATCTTGAAGGTCGAGGCGGCGCGCGCAAATTCGAAATTATCATGCCAGCTTTTGGCGGGGTTGCTCAGATAGGAATAGACGTAGGCGCCGTGGAAGACGTCGCCGGCGCCGTTGGTGTCGATCACACGCTCACGCGGGATCGGCAGCGCGGGCAGGCTGCGGACCGATCCCGTCTCGTCGTACCACAGCAAGCCCTTTTCGCCGAGCGTGACGCCGCCGACCCGGCAGCCGCGGCTCTTGAGATAATCAAGCATCGCTTCCGGGGTCTTGTCCATTTGCTCGCAGAGACGCTCGGCGACGATGGCGACGTCGATGAACTCCAGCAGCTCATGGGTATTGGTGCGCAGGCCGCCGCCGTCGAGCGAGGTCAGGATGCCGGCCTCGCGGCACAATTTGGCGTAGTGGATGGCAGCGTCGGGCTGATGGCCGTCGATGTGCAGCGCGCGGCAACCCTTCAGATTGAGGATCGGAAACGGATGGATGTGCTCGTCGTCACGGCAACGCACGATCGCGCGCTTGCCGTCCTTGGGCATGATAAAGGACAGCGAGGAGGCGTTGACCTTGCGCGGATGGATCGAGATCCCGTATTTCGCGCTCATGTCCTGAAACATGCGGCCGAGCCAGTCGTTGGCGACGGTCGCGATCAGGTCCGGCACGATACCGAGCTTGGCACAGCAGAACGCCGCTGTGACGGCGTTGCCGCCAAACGACACGGCGTAGGCCGAAGCCACGTGTTTCTCGTCGCCGGTCGGCATGTGGTCGGTGATGAAGGTAACGTCGATATAGGTCTGTCCGATGAAGAGGGCCTGCATTCGTTTTCCGTCATTGTACTTCAGAGTGTTGGGCTGAAGGGTGGTCCGGTCCGGCGCGCTACATTAACACCGCTTGTCGGACGCATTCGCTGAAATTATTCGCAACCGTGCCGTCTTTGCGGCTTGAGAAGGGCATGTCAGGGGACTAGGACCGTCCTTGAGGGATCATCAGTATGCCGGCCATAACGGCTGACGGCTGCCCGGGGTTCCGGACGGTGCGACAAAAGGGGAGGGCTTTTCCCGTGATTACAGGCCTTGATCATGTGGTCGTCCTCACCGGCGATATATCGGCGGCCGAAGCGGCCTATCAGTCGCTGTTTGGACGGAGCCCGGCCTGGCGCAACAGCGGCGACGGCGCCGAGCGCGTGTTGTTCACGCTCGATAACGTGACGCTGGAATTGATGGCGCCTGATGGCGACGGTGAGGCTGCGTCGCGAATTCGCGCCGTGCTGGCGGCGCAGGGGGAGGGGCTGGCGAGCCTTTGTTTCCGCACCAACGACATCGCGAAACTGCACCGCAGGCTCGACCGGCTGACCCTGAAGCCGGAGCCGGTCGCCGAGGTCGAAAGCCGCGACGCGGTCACGGAGGCAACCTTGTCGTGGAAGCGCACCCGCGCCGCGTCCGATGCGACGCGTGGCATCCGCATGTTCTTTCTTGAACTCGCAAAGGAGCGTCCGCTGTCGGTGCGAACCGGGCCGGCATCGATCACCGCGATGGACCATGTCGTGGTCTCGACGCCGGATCCCGAGCGGGCCGCAGCCCTCTATGGCGCGCGGCTCGGGCTCGACATGGCGCTCGACCGTTCGCATCCGGATTGGGGCCGGCTGATGTTCTTCCGCTGCGGCGATCTCATCGTCGAGATCACGCACCGGCCGGGCAAGCCGGCAGCTGGCACGCAGGAGCAACACGACCGTCTGCGCGGGTTGTGCTGGCGCGTCGCCGACATCGACGCCACCCATGCGCGGCTGACGGCTGCCGGTGTCGACGTCTCCGAAGTCCGCACCGGCCGCAAGCCGGGGACCCGGGTGATGACCGTGCGCAACGGCACCTGCGGCGTGCCGACGCTGCTGGTACAGCCGTCGGTGAAGCCGGGCGCGCCCGATTGATTCGACGTCATTGCAAGCGAAGCGAAGCAATCCATGCCGCCGCTGGGGATGCATGGATTGCTTCGTCGCTGACGCTCCTCGCAATGACGGGGATAGCATGCTAAATCTGATCCATGCGATCATCGAGCGATTGATTTGGCCAAGGCAAAACGTGTTCTGAAATGGCAGCGCGACCCCGAGGGGATGCGGATCCGTATTCTCGAGGCCGCCAAGCAGGAATTCGCCGCCCACGGCCTCGCCGGGGCGCGCGTCGACCGGATCGCGGCCAATGCCGGCGCCAACAAGCGCATGCTGTATTATCACGTCGGCAACAAGGAAGACCTCTACCTCGAAGTGCTCGAAGGCGCCTATGAGCAGATCCGCGCCGAGGAGCGCGGGCTTGATCTCGAACATCTCGATCCGCCTGATGCCATCGAGCGGCTGATCGATTTCACCTGGAACTATTTTCTGCGCAATCCGGAATTCCTGGCACTGCTCAACACCGAGAACGTGGCCAAAGCGCGCCACCTCAAACGCTCGACCAAGGTCAAATCGATGCACTCGCCGTTCGTCGAGATGATCCGTACGGTGGTCAACCGCGGCGTCGAGAGCGGCGACTTCCGCGTCGCGGTCGATCCGGTCCAGCTCTATATCTCGATCGCGGGTCTGTGCTTCTTCTACCTGTCGAACAGCGCGACGCTCAGTGTGATCTTCGGCCGCGACCTCCTGAAGAAGGAAGCGCGGGACGAGCGCCTCGCACACATGGTGGCATTGGTGCTGGCGGCGCTGACGGGGAAATCGACTGCCGATTTCGGCAAGGTCAAGGCGGCGGGGGTGCGGACGGCGGCTCATCAGCCGGTGTGAGCTTTTTGTCGTCCCGGCGAACGCCGGGACCCATACTCCGCGGCGGTTATTGTAACGGAAGGTATCTAACGTCAGCGCTCTCACCGATGGGCCGCGGCGTATGGGTCCCCCGATGCGCAATTGCGCATCTGAGGTCAAGCCCGGGACGACGGCTGTGTTTGTTGTTGGCACTATCATCCAAAACGCACTTTCGCGTTCTCGCGACGCATTGCGCCCGAGCTTTGCCAGAAACTTCCCGCCCTCTCATGAGAGGGCGCAGGGAAGACCGGGTGC
>NZ_JAFCMD010000043.1:0-27272 GCF_018130105.1 Bradyrhizobium sp. AUGA SZCCT0160 | reverse complement strand
ATGTCCTCGTGCGCCGTGCCATCGGCCGACGTCACCCTCAGCGTATCGGTGGCGGTGATATCCTGACCCAGGAACTGGACCTTGGCAGGGTCGGCCTGATAGGTCCATGCGCCGGAATCGCTGTCGAAGGTGAAGGTGCCGTAGGTGCCGTTGAGCACCGGGTCATCTACCGCTATCGCCTGGAAGTGGGCCTCGCCGTGATCGACGTCGTCAACCGTCACCACGCCGCTATCGAACATCACGATCGTGCCGCTGTTGACCGTGGTGCCGGCGTCCTCCACCACATTGCCCGTCGCGTCGCCCGAAATCGTCGCTGTGTCGTTGGTGCCCGTGACAGTGAACGTGATCGGCTGGGTCGAGGCGACGTTATGCTCGTCGGATACGGTGATATCGTAGGTGATCGTCAGCTTTTCGCCGGCGGCGAGGAAATCGAAAGCGCCATCGACGCCGCTATAGCTGAAATCGACCGTGCCGAGCCCGCTGCCCGTACTGTCGTGCAGGATCAGCGTTAGCCCGCTTGCTTGAGCGAGCAAGCCCTTCTGAGTGGAAGTCAACGTGTCCCCAGCCGGATTCAGCCAACCAAACACCGGTCCGGAGCCGGTCGCCAGATGCGTATCGCTCAGGTCGACGTCGTGGAACGTCAGCGAGCCGGCAGCGGTGTCGGGTTTGACCGAGCCGGTTTCGCCCGGCTGCTCGTCAATGGCGTGCAGCGTCGGCGTCCCGAGGGGACCGGAAACGTCAGCGCTGACCACCGGCGCGTCGTTGCTGCCGGTGACGGTGACGGCGACATACTCCGTCGCGAGGCCGCCATGAAGGTCGTCGATCTCCACCGTATAGGTCAGCGTGACCGACTCGCCGTCGGCGAGGTAATCGAAAAATTGATCCGACGCCGAGAACGTCCAGTTTTGCGAGCCCGTCACGCCGCCGGTGGTATCGGAGAATTCCCGAAGCAGAAGCCAGCCCATTTGGGCGGAATGGCCTGCGAGACCGGTCTGTGTCCCCGATGCCACGACATCGGCGATCGTGACGTCGTGCGTATCGGTCAGGTCGACATCGGTGAACTGGATCGTGCCATGGTCCTCGTCCGGCGCCGTCGAACCAACGGTGTCGACGCGTTCCGCGATGGTGCCGATCTGCTCGTCGCCGCCGATCGTCGGCACGTCGTTGGTGCCGACCACGGAGACGTCGGCGCCGTTGATCGAGATGCTGACCGGCGTGTACACCACGCCGCCATGGCCATCGTCGACCTTGATGACGTAGTTGAGGATCAGCTTCTCGCCCTTGGCGAGGAAATCGAAGGCATGGTCGGCGATGCTGTAGGTCCAGGTCGCCGAACCGTTATGGCCGCTTCCAATGCCCTGCCCCACCGTCAACGGAATTTTGACGGCTTCAATCGCGTCCAGTTGCGCCTGCGTCAGCGTCGCGGTGACGTTATGCCCCTGCGCGTCGAGGTATCGGAACGGCTCGGTTGTCGAGATCGCTGCGCTCACCACCGGACGGTCGGTCAAATCGGTGTCGGTAAAGGTGACGGTGCCCGAGATCGTATCGATCGTGTTGTTGCCGGTGCCGTCCCGCTCGATGACGGTGCCGCCGCTGGTGGCGACGGTCGGCGCGTCATTGGTGCCTGTGATCGTGATGGTGAAGGTCTTGAACGTGATCTCGTTGTTCGCCGCGAAATTATTGTCGACCCGCGCGATGTAGGTCAGCGTCAAGGTCTCGCCGGCGGCCAGGAAGTCGAAAGCGCCGTCCGGGACGCTGTAGGTCCAGGTCGCCGTGCCGCGGTTTTTTTGGTTGGGATCCTGCACGACGGCAAGCGGCACTTCCACCGCCTGGATCGCGGCTACTTGCTCCGCCGTCAGCGATGCGGTGACGTCGCTGTGCTGCGCGTTCGCATACTTGAACGAGGCAAAACTCGCCTGGGCGGTCGGCACGTCGCCCGGATTGAGGTCGGAATACGCGATCTCGCCGGTCAACGTATCCTGCGCGGCACTGCCGGTCAGGCCTGCGCGCTCGGTGAAAGCCGCATTGGAGGTGACGACGTCAGGCGGCCCCGGAATGTGGTCGGTCGCTTTGGCTGCCGTACCGGTGTTCGTCGGGAGAGGAGTGTCGACGAACGGAGTCACCGTCACCTTCACTGGCAAGGTTTCGCCGCCCGCCAGTCTGATGAACATATTTTCCGGTACCGGCGAATCGGTGAACCGGTGCAGCTGCTGAGGATTGTTCAGGTCGGTGAATTTCAGCTGGAAGACATCGGAGATGATCTTCTGCGCATCGGGCGACAACTGCACGGAGGAGAGGAAATTGACCGTGCCCTGGCCGCTGACGATGGTCTGCGTACCGGCCTGATTGACGGTCGCGATCGGCGTCATCGTGGTCTTGTCGAACAGGATGTAGGAGCCGGTGGTGCCGTCGGGCTCGACCAGCACCTGGAATTTCGCCGGCGGCGCTCCGCCCTGCCCCGGCACGGCGAAATCGATTTCGACCAGCACCGCGGTGCCGCGGATGCCCATGGTCGCAACCGGCGTGTCGACCTTCATGTCGCCCTTCTTGGCGGTCGCGCCGGCGACGAACGAGATGGTGCCCTGCACCAGGCTGATCAGCGACGAATTGTTCGACCCGTTCGGGTCGTAGATCATTTCGTTCAGCACCATTCTGGCATTCGACGCGAGGCCGAACACACTGCCGTCGATGAAGGTGATGCCGAGCGTCGAATCGGAGCCGGACTGGACCACGTCGCCTTTGTTGACGTTGTCGCCATTGTTCAGAATGATTGAAACGCCGTTGCGGATCGCGGTCGCGGTGCCGACGAGCTTGGTCACATGACCGATGACCTGGGCCACGCTCGGGCTGCCGTCGGCCTGCGCCAGTTGGAGGTGACCGGTCAGCGCGTTGACAATATCGCCGGTCAGATGGGCGCCATCGGGTGATGCCAGGGCTGCGCGCTTCTCGCCCTTGAAATAGTCGTGCAGCACCAACTCGCGGCCGTCGCCCGACAGAACGAGGTCGACACCCGCGCGCTTGAAATCGCCGGTGAAAAGCAAATGGGCGTCTGGAACGATAATGGCGCCCGACGGTGCATGCGTGGAGACGCTGTCGACCTGCAGGTGCCCACCCAGGTGAGCGCCGTGGCCGTCAGGCAGCACGTCGGTAAATTTACCGGCCAAAGTCAAATGAGCCCCGCCGCCGCTAAGGTTAATACAAATACAATATTCAAAGGTCTAAGCTTGCATATCACGGATGGTCTTCTACGGAACCATCCATTTTTTGTGCAGTTTGCTTAGGTTAGAGTGGCTTCTAGATCAGTCTTCTCGATTTTTCTCAAGCATATCTAGCACTCTTCTGTCATACACAGAGGAATACATGGTTAAGCTTGAGCACCAGGGAGATTAGTTGAGATATTCGTAGTAAAACGTCTGCGGTCTATACTTATCAATTCTCTTCCCCCGTATAACCCCGGTATATGATGCGATTTTCCAAGTCAAAACTGTGACTTGGCTCACAACTCACGCGAATCTGACCAGATTAGTCATATTAACCTGAAAACAACGATAACGCGCGGTTAAGCACCATCCCATGGATAGGGCAGTCACGGCTCCGCAAAGGTTCGATAAAATTTTCGGGAAACCAGCGAGACAAATTTTAAGCTGTTTCGCGCTTTCCGGCCCGATATCGCGGGTTTTAAGCAGATCAAAAGCCCACCTACCCACTATGCCCCCAGCGAAATGATCCGGTCACGAGTAGGTTAACGAGCCTGCCGATAATGCCCGGACGAGGGGTGTCAGATGGCGATCTCAAATTATCCGCGTGCGTTGCGCGCAGCCTTCCTCGCGTGCGGCCTGTCCATAAGCGGCTTGGCCTGGTTCGGACCGGCGGCCGCCGGAACGCTGCTGTCACCTGGCGCTGCGGTCCTGATCAAGAAATCCGTCGAGCCGTTCGGGCAGCCCACCGCGATGCTTCTCGACGGCGGATTGCACGAGAAATGGCAAAGTTTGCAGCGCCGCCTTGAGGACGAAATGGTGCAGCTTGCGCTGTGCGAGGGCGATCGCGAAGGCTGCGTCTCGCCGGCCGCGCTGCAATTTCTCGCCATCATCGACGCCGCCAAGCTTCGCGAGGGCCGCGCCCGGCTCGGCGAGATCAATCGGGCCATCAACCTTGCGGTCAGGCCGGTGAGCGACCTCGCACAATATGGCCAGCTCGACGTCTGGGCCTCGCCGCTCACGACGCTGACGCGGGGCGGCGACTGCGAGGATTACGCCATTGCGAAATTCGTGGCGTTGCGCCGGGCCGGCATTGCGCCCGACGACTTAAGGATCGTGATCATGCGTGACACCGTCCGCGGCGAGGATCACGCGGTTGCCGCCGCGCGGCTCGACGGGCACTGGCTGACGCTGGATAACCGCCGCATGGCGATGATTGAGGATTCCGACATCCGGAATTACCGGCCGACCTTCGTGATCGATCAGCACAGCGTCATGCGATACAGCGATGCGCCCGTGCTCATGGCTGCAGCCGGGCAGTAATCCCGAAACGCTGATGGTCATCAGCTCGCTGGCGGCGCCCGGCCTTGTCGCACCTGCCAATCCGGCTCCGACGAAGCCGATTGACAATAATCCACTCAGCGAAATGCATTCCGCGACGACGATCAAACACCGCACGACCAGCGCTGCGGCCGTTCGACTTGGTGCCATGCGCGCCCATGATCCGCTCTGGGATATCGGATACAACGCTTCCTGCAATTTTCATTGCGTGATCAACGAGAGGCATCATGTCATGCTGCAGTGCAGCCGGACCGCATGCTGCATTCTGTTTGGCGAAAACATGACGATACAAATTTTCTCTTTTTCTTTTCGCGCTCGCACTTGATTGACGCCGTCGTTCCCACCGGCATACCATTCCAACAGATCCGCTAGAGATCATTGGAGGGGACTAGGATGACGCGTTCGCCGTACGGTGATTCTGTTTGCCGTTTTTTTCCTGACAGCTTTTCCAACTTGCATCGGCCGGTTCGCCTTGCGCTGGCGATCGGGCTTGGGCTGGCGGTCTCCTCCACGGCGGCACTCGCGCAAAGTCCCGCCAAGGGATCGCCGGAGCACATCAAGGCCGTCACCTCGGCGGTCGACGGCGCCTCGATCAAGGCCAACACCGCGACATCGAACGACTGGCCGACCATCGGCCTCGATTACGCGGAAACGCGCTTTTCCAAGCTGAACCAGATCAACACCGACAACGTCAAGAAGCTCGGCCTGGTGTGGAGCTATCCGCTCGAATCCTCGCGCGGTGTCGAGGCAACCCCGGTGGTGGTCGATGGCATCATGTACCAGACCGCCTCCTGGAGCGTGGTGCATGCGATCGACGCCCGAACCGGCAAGAGGCTCTGGACCTTCGATCCCGGCATTGACAAGGAGAAGGGCTACAAGGGCTGTTGCGACGTCGTCAATCGCGGCGTGGCGCTCTGGAAGGGCAAGGTTTTCCTCGGCGCCTATGACGGCCGCCTGATCGCGCTCGATGCCGTCACCGGCAAGGTCGTCTGGGAAAAGGACACCATCGTCAGCAAGGAGCACTCCTACACCATCACCGGCGCGCCGCGCGTATTCAACGGCAAGGTCGTGATCGGCAATGGCGGCGCCGAATATGGCGCGCGCGGCTACATCACCGCCTATGACGCCGAGACCGGCAACCAGGCCTGGCGCTGGTTCACGGTGCCCGGCGATCCCTCAAAACCGTTCGAAGATGAATCGATGGCGGCAGCCGCCAAGACCTGGGATCCGGCCGGGAAATACTGGCTCAACGGCGGCGGCGGAACGGTGTGGGACACCATCACCTTCGATCCCGACCTGAACATGGTCTATGTCGGCACCGGCAACGGCTCGCCATGGAATCGGGACCTCCGCAGCCCGTCCGGCGGTGACAATCTCTATTTGGCGTCGCTGGTGGCGCTGAACGCCGACACCGGCAAATACATCTGGCACTATCAGGAAACCCCCGGCGATCATTGGGACTACACATCGACGCAGCCGATGATCCTGGCGGACATCAACATCGATGGCGCGCCAAGGAAGGTCATTCTCCATGCACCGAAGAACGGTTTCTTCTTCGTCGTCGACCGCACCAACGGCAAGTTCATCTCGGCCAAGAACTTCGTCGATGTGAACTGGGCGACCGGTTACGACGCCAATGGTCGGCCGATCGAAGTGCCGGCGGCGCGTGGGAGAGAACAGTATGACAGCATTCCCGGCCCGTACGGCGCCCATAACTGGCACCCGATGTCGTTCAATCCGCAGACCGGCCTCGTCTATCTGCCGGCGCAGAACATTCCGGTGAACCTGACGCCGGAAAAGGCCTTCAAGCATAATGCACAGGAGCCGGGCAAATTCGCGTCCGCTGCGGGCTGGAATGTCGGCTTCATGCTGAATGCGACGCCGCCGAAATCAGCGCCGTTCGGCCGGTTGATCGCCTGGGATCCGGTCAAGCAGAAGGAGGCCTGGCGCGCGGAATATGTGGCGCCGTGGAACGGCGGCACGCTCACCACCGCGGGCAATCTGGTTTTCCAGGGCACGGCTGATGGACGCTTCATTGCCTACAACGCCACGTCAGGCGAAAAGCTCTGGGAGTCGCCGACCGGCACCGGCGTGGTCGCGGCGGCCTCGACCTACATGCTCGACGGCAAGCAATATGTGTCGATCGCGGTCGGCTGGGGCGGCGTGTTCGGCATCGCCGCCCGCGCCACCGAGCTGCGCAGCCCGGGCACGGTCTACACCTTCGCGGTCGACGGCAAGGCGCCGCTGCCGGCCTTCGTGAAGTACCAGACCGAAGGCCTGCTCGCCGGCGTCAAGTATGACCCGAAGGACGTGCCCGACGGCACCGCGCTCTATGTCACCGCCTGCGCCCAGTGCCACGGCGTGCCCGGCGTCGACAAGGGCGGCAATGTCCGAAACCTCGGCTATGTTCCGAAGGAGACCATCGAGAACTTGAAGGACTTCGTGTTCAAGGGCCCGTTCCGCGACCAGGGCATGCCGGACTTCACCGGCAAGCTGACCGAAGCGGATGTAACGAAGATCGTCGCCTTCATCCAGGGCACAGCGGATGCGATCAGGCCGAAGCCGGCCGAAGCAGCTGGACAGCCGAAGCAGTAGCCCAACTCGTCATGGCCGGGCTTGTCCCGGCCGTCCACGTCTTTCTCGCTCAAGGAAAGCAAAGACGTGGATGCCCGGGACGTAGGCGAGCGGAAGCGACGCCGTCCTTCAGACGGCGATGCCCGGGCATGACGGAGGAGAGATAGGACTCGCTCAAACAAAAAGGGCTGCGCGAGGTGATCGCGCAGCCCTTCGTCGTTTGGAAGGCAAGCCTTCGGAAGACGAGCCTCAGAACATCAGGCCTTCCTTCACCAGCACCCAGCGGCCGTTCTTGACCTGCTGGACCTGGGTGATGGTGGTGGCGAGATGGTTGGTTTTCGAGAACACGGTCGGTGGCGAACTGAAGATATCCTGGAACTTGTCACCGGACTCCAGCGCATCGAGCATCTTCTGGCCGGTCAGATCCTTGCCGGCCTTGTTGGCATAATGCGCGAACGTCATCACCGCATTGTAGCCGATGATCGCCTGGGTGTTGGCGTCGGTGCCGAACATTTTCTTGTAGTTGACGAGCCAGTCCTTCACTTTCCCCTTCGCGGTGTCCTCGTAGGGAATTTCGAAGCCTGAGGCGGCATACAGCCCTTCCACCGCTTCCTTGCCGAGCGCCGGCACTTCAAGCACGTTGGTCGGCGTGGCGCCGAGGAACGTCACGTCCCATCCAAGCTTCTTGGCTTCGCCCATCGCACCGATGGTCTCGCGGAGCACGGTGCCGAGCACCACCATATCGCAGCCGTCGGCTTTCATTTTGGCGACCTGCGCACTGAAGTCGGACGCGCCGCGCTTGTAGCTGGTCACCGATGCCGGTGTCATCTTCATCGCGGTTACCTGCTGGGTAAAGCCGTCGAGCACGTTCTTACCGTACTCGTCGTCCTGATGCATGATGCAGGGCTTCTTGAAGCTCTTGTTCTCGATCATGTATTTGACGGCAGCGCGGGTGCTCTCGACATAGGGCAGCAGATTATTGAACTTCAACCGCTCCTGCGGCTTGGCCGGGTCGAACTTGTAGGTGAATTCGGCCGCGGTCAGCGGAAACAGCTGCAACACGCCGGCATCGAACAGAATGTCCTGCGAGGCGAGCACGGTGGGCGAGCCCATCGGTCCGACCATCGCGAACACCTTGTCACGCTCCACCATCTTCTGCGACGCGAGCACCGCGCGCTTCGGATCGTAGCCGGAGTCCTCAAGGACCAACTTGATCTTGCGGCCGTGAACGCCGCCGGCGGCGTTGGTTTCCTCAACCGCCATCTTCATGCCGTTGGAAACCGGAACGCCCCAGCCCTTGATCGGGCCGGACAGATCCTGATGGGTGCCGATGACGATCTCGCTCGCCGAGATGCCTTCATTGGTAACCTTGGTCTGGGCGTAGGCTGGCAAATGGGTCAGCGCAAGGGCGCTCACCGCAAGGCCCAACGCCCTATACGATTTCGACATTGCAGTCTCCTCTTCGTTGGCCCGTGTTGAGCGAAGGGTGGGGCCTTCTTGTCCTTCGCCGTTTCTACAAATTTTGCTCAAAGTTCGTCCGTTACGCCACCGCCCGTTCGCCGTACATGGCGCCGATCTCGGCCGCGTAACGCTTGTTCACAAAACTGCGCTTCAATTTCATGGTCGGCGTCAATTCCTCGTCTTCGGGCGTCAGCTGACGCTCGATCAGGAAAAATTTCTTGATGGTCTCGACCCGCGCGAAGTTGACGTTGACCGCCTCGATCTCGCGCTGGATCAGGTCCTGGATCTCGGGCGCGCGGCACAGGCTCGCGTAGTTGGTGAAGGGAATGTCGTGGTCCTGCGCGAACTTCTCGACATTCTCCTGATCGATCATGATCAGACACGTGAGGTACGGCCGCTTGTCGCCGATCACCACCGCGTCCGAGACATAGGGCGAGAACTTCAGCTGGTTCTCGATCTCGGACGGCGTGATGTTCTTGCCGCCCGAGGTGATGATGATGTCCTTCATCCGGTCGGTGATCTTGACGAAGCCCTCATTGTCGATCGAGCCGACGTCGCCGGTGTGCAGCCAGCCTTTGGCGTCGATGGTCTCTGCGGTCTTCTCCGGCTGGTTTAGGTAACCCATGAACAGGAAGTCGCCCTTGATCAGGATTTCGCCTTGCGGGGAAATCGCGACCTCGCCCCAGGGCGCGGCCTTGCCGACTGAGCCCAGCTTCATGCGGTCGGGCGGCATCACGGTGGCCACACCGCAATTCTCGGTCTGGCCGTAAACCTCGCGCATGTCGATGCCGAGTGCGAGATACCAGCGGATCAGATCCGGCGCGATCGGCGCAGCCCCGGTAAAGGCCAGACGGCAGCGATCGAGCCCGAGCATGCGGCGAATGTTGCGGAACACCAGCCAATAGGCGAACTGATTGGCGATCCGCAAGGTCAGCGGCGGCGTTTTACCCTCGAGCTTGCTCTCGGTCACGCGATTGCCGATTCCCAGCGCCTGGCGGTACATCCAGTTCTGGAACGGCGTCGCGTCCTTGAGTGCAATCGTGATCCCGGAATAGAATTTTTCCCAGATCCGCGGCACCGCCAGGAACGCGGTCGGCTGCACTTCGCGCAGATTGTCCGGCACGGTTTCCGGGCTTTCGGCGAAATTCATCACCGACCCCAGTGCCAGCGAAATGTAATAGCCACCGATCCGCTCGGCGACATGACAGAGCGGCAGGAACACCAGCCGCTCTTCGGCGTCGGTGGAGGGGAACAGATCGTTGGCGTGGCGCATCTGGTGCGTCACGCTGCGGTTGGAATGCATCGCGCCCTTGGGCGGACCGGTCGTGCCTGACGTGTAGACGAGGATGGCCAGATCGCCCGCGCCTCGGCTGGCGATCATCGCATCCCACAGCGCCGGATCGTCGTGACTGTGGTTGCGCCCGAGGGCGGTGAATTCGGCCAGCGACATCACCATCGGGTCGCTGAAGCCAGAGAGGCCTTCCATGTCGAACACGACGATCTTCTGCAAGGTCGGGCAGCGTTCGCGGCAGGACAGGATCTTGTCGAGCTGCTCTTCATCCTCGGCGAAGATCACGCGTGTCGAGGAATCGTTGATGAGGTATTCGACCTGGACCGACGAGTCGGTTGGATAGATCCCGGATGAGACGCCGCCGGCGCAGAGGATGCCCATGTCGGCATACACCCACTCCGGAACCGCGTTCGCGATGATCGAGGCGACGTCGCCCGGCTTGAAGCCGGTGGCATGCAAGGCGTAGGCGATATCCTTCGATATCTGCAGCCACTGCCGCCAGCTGGTCGGCTCCCAGATACCGAACTTCTTTTCGCGGATCGCCGGCCGGTCGCCGCGCGTTTCCACGGACAGCAGAAAACTCTTCGCTAGCGTGTCGGCGACCGTCAGCACTGCCGGTCTGGCCATGCGTCTTCCTCCCTCTCTCGCCTGCGTCCGCCGCCGGTCTTGTCAGCCGGTCTTGTTTTCGGAAGCAGCTCGAATTTAGCTCCAAATCACTAGGAACGCCAATGCCTTAACTGCGTCGTTTAGCGCCATGTCTTCTTCTTTTTCCAGCGTCGCTCACCGCGAGCGCCCTCTTCCTTGGCGCCGAGATAGAATTCCTGGATGTCCTTTGAATGCATCAGCCGCTCGCAGCTGTCGTTCATGACGACCCGGCCGATTTCCAGCACATAGCCATAGTGCGCCGTCTCCAGCGCCACCTTGGCGTTCTGCTCGACCAGCAGGATCGACATGCCCTGCTCTTCGTTGACGCGCTTGATGATGGTGAAAATCTCCTTCACCAGGATCGGTGACAGCCCGAGCGAGGGTTCGTCCAGCAACAACAGCGTCGGCCGGTTCATCAACGCGCGCCCGATCGCCAGCATCTGCTGTTCGCCGCCGGAGAGCTGTCCGGCCGGCTGGTTGATGCGTTCCTTCAGCCGCGGGAAATAGCCATAGACGCGCTCAAGATCCTCGGCGACGCCGTCGCGATCCTTGCGCGGATAGGCGCCCATCATCAGGTTCTCGCGCACGGAGAGAAACGGGAACACTTCGCGCCCCTCCGGCACGTGGCTCAGGCCCAGCCGCACGATCTTGTCGGCTTCCACGCGCTGGATCGATTTGCCCAGAAATTCGATTGATCCCTTCTGCGGATCGAGGATGCCGGAAATGGTTTTCAAAACGGTGGTCTTGCCGGCGCCGTTGGCGCCGAGCAGTGTGACGATCTTGCCACGCGGCACTTCGAGGCTGATGCCCCTGATCGCCTGAATCGGCCCGTAATAGCTCTCGATATTGCTGAGCTTCAGGATGATGTCGGGAGCACTCATGGCATCATCCTCATGCGCCGAGATAGGCGGCGACGACGTCGGGATGGCGCTGCACTTCGGAAGGTGACCCCGTCGCGATCACCTTGCCGTAATTCAGTGCGATCACCCGGTCCGACACCCGGTTCACCAGCGACATGTCGTGTTCGACCATCAGAACGGTGATGCCGAGGTCGGTCTTCAGGTCGCGGATCCAGAACGACATGTCGCCGGTTTCCTCGACGTTCAGCCCGGAAGACGGCTCGTCCAGCAGGATCAGTTTCGGCTCCGAGCACAGCGCGCGTGCAAGCTCGATCACCTTGCGGACGCCGTAGGGCAGCCCCGAGATCAGCTTGTCGCGATAGACTTCGAGGTCGAGGAACTCGATCACCTGCTCGACGCGCCGGCGATGCGCCTTTTCGTGCGCGCGCACGCTCGGCAGGAACAGCAACTCCTGCCAAAGCTGCGTGGTGGAGTGGCGGTGCCGGCCGACCAAGAGATTGCTCAGCATCGTCGCGTTCTCGAACAATTCGATGTTCTGGAAGGTGCGGGCAATGCCGAGGCCGGCAATTTCGTAAGCCGGCTGCTGGGTGATTTCTTGATCCTCGAAGTAGATCTTGCCCGAGGTCGGCGGGTAAATGCGCGAGATCAGATTGAAGATCGAGCTCTTGCCGGCACCGTTGGGGCCGATGATCGAGAGGATCTCGCCCTTCTCCACCGCGAAGCTGACGGCGTCGACGGCTTTGAGGCCACCGAAGTGCAACGACAGGTCCTCGGCCCGGAAATAAGTCATCGGTTCCGCTCCGACTTCACATAGATCTTCTGCCGCTTGAAAGTGGCGCGCTTGTAGAGCGGAAACAGCTGGAAGAAGAGCTTGATCTTCAGCCAGCGTCCGTAGAGGCCAAGCGGCTCGAACAGCACGAACAGCACGATGATCAGGCCGTAGATCGCGCCCTTGAGGCCGTTGGCGGAAGCGATGGCGGCGGCCTTATCCTGAATTTGAGACGCACTCTCCTTGCCCGCGCCAAACGTCGAGGCGACGCCCGCGATCATGCCGGGCAAGTCGTCCTTCAGATAGGTCAGGAGCGGATCGATCATGACCAGGAAGATGGCGCCCAGCACCGCGCCGTGCAGACTGAACGAGCCGCCGATCAGGATCACGATGATGAACTCGATCGAGAGCAGCAGCGTGAACATTTCCGGGCTGATGAAGGACAGTTTGTGGGCGAACAGGCAGCCCGCAAATCCGGTGATCGCGGCGCTGATCGCAAACGACTTCACCTTGTAGAGCGAGACGTTGATGCCCATGCTGCGCGCCGCCGTCTCGCTGTCGCGGATGGCGACGAAAGCGCGGCCGGTCGGCGAACGCAGGAGGTTCAGGGTGCCGACGATGGTCAGGATCAGGAAGCCCAGACAAAGGAAATAGAAGCTCGGACTATCGCGCGATATCGCCATGCCGAACAACTGCATGGTCTTGACGCGCATGCCCTCATTGCCATGGGTCACGCTTTCCCAGCGCGCCAGGATTTCCTCGACGATGAAGGCAAAGGAAATCGTCGCAATGACGAGATAGATGCCCTGCAGCCGCAGCGCCGGGAATCCGACCAGCGCGCCGACTACGCCGGTCAGCAGGCCTGCGGCCAGGAAATACACCGGAAACGGGACGTTGTATTGCTGCAGGAAGGCCGCCGTATAGGCGCCGATGGCGAGGAAGGCGGCGTGCCCCAGCGACGCCTGCCCGGTAAAGCCGGTCAGGATCATCAGCCCGACGCCGACGGTAGCGTAGATGCAGACGAACACCAGCTGGCTGACGATATAGCTGGACAGCACAAACGGCGCGATCGCCAGCAGTGCCAGCAGCACGCCATAGGTGACCAGATAGCCGCTGTGCGGCATCAACCGGATGTCGTCTTCGTAGTCGGTCTTGAAGAGAAAACGCATCGCAGCCCCTAAACCTTCTTGCGTGTGTGCACACCGAACAGGCCTTCGGGCTTGAGCAGCAACACCACGAGGAGAACGAGGTAAGGCGCGACGTCTTTCCAGCCTTGCGGCAGATAGAAGCCGGCCATGCTCTCAATCACGCCGATCAGGACACCACCGACCACCGCACCTGGAATCGATCCGAAGCCGCCGAGCACCGCGGCGGGAAACGCCTTCAATCCCAGCACCAGCCCGACGTTGGAATGAATGAAGGTGATCGGCGCCAGCAACACGCCGGCAGCGGTTGCGACCGCAGCGCTGATCGCCCAGACGATCGACACCACCCGCTTGACCGGAATGCCCATGTAATAGGCAGCCAGCATGTTCTCGGAACTGGCGCGCATCGCGGTGCCGAGCGTGGTGCGGTTGAAGAACAGATAGAGCAAGCCGCAAAGGATGATGGTCGCAGCGATCACCGAGAGCTTGTCATGGGCCAGCACCAGCGAGCCGATCCGCAACACGCCCTGGCTGAACGGTGTCTCGATCTTGAGGTCGTCGGTGCCCCAGATCATGCCGGCGATGGAGCGCAGGAAGTATCCGAGCCCGATCGTCGCCATGATGATGGAAAACTGGGGATAGCCGAGGATCGGACGCACCACCACGCGTTCGGCCAGCATGCCAAACAGCGCCATGCAGATGACGGCGCCGGCGAATCCGAGCCAATAATTGAGGCCGAGCATACCGATGAAAGTGAAGGCGAAGAAACCGCCCAGCATCATCAAATCGCCCTGGGCGAAATTGACGACCTCGGTGGCCTTGTACACCAGCACGAAGCCGAGCGCGATCAGGCCGTAAACGCAGCCAAGTGCGATGCCACTCACCAGTTGCTGAACGAAGTCCAGCATTGATTCCCCTCCCCCGGATGCCCCGCGATTCTACGGATCGCCTTAACGCATCCTGCCTTCGCGCTCTTGTGTCGAAGCGCTGAAGGCCACATATGTCCGTCCCCATTGAGACCAAAGCGCCGACGACTGTCAACAGAGCGCTGGTTGCGACCCGCGTTAACAATTGCGCAGAAATGCCGCAGGGCGGAAGTTGGCTTCGAAGTTGCCTTCGAAGTCGCCTTGGAAGTTGCCTTGGAAGCGTTCATATCGGCGCGATTTGGGGTCTTCGATTCACCGCACCGAAAGTTCTTGGGTCCATGGTTCGCGGCGACACATGAAACCCGGACCGTCCCGACCTCATGAACCCCGATGTATCAGCGCTGCAGGTGCGAGGGTTAACGAAGCGTTTTGACCGCCCGGCGGTCGATGCCCTCGATCTCACCGTCCACCGCGGCGAATTCTACGCCCTGCTCGGCCCCAATGGTGCCGGCAAGACCACGACGTTGCGCATGGTGGCCGGCCTGTTGCGGCCCGACGCCGGCGCTGTCTCTATATTGGGCATCGATGCACTCGCCGATCCCGTCGCCGCCAAGCAGATCATGGCGTGGGTGTCGGACGAGCCGATGATTTATGACAAGCTGACGCCACTGGAATATCTCGAATTCGTCGCCGGCCTCTGGGGCGTCGATGCTTCGATTGCCGAATCCTCCGCGCAGGATCTGCTGGTGTCGCTCGGGCTTCAGCCGCATCTGCACGAACGCTGCGAAGGCTTTTCGAAAGGTATGCGCCAGAAGGTGGCGTTGGCCGGTGCACTGGTCCATGACCCCCGCCTGATCATCCTCGATGAACCGCTCACCGGCCTCGACGCGCTGTCCGCGCGTCACGTCAAGGGATTGCTGCAGGCACGCGTCCGCGCCGGCTGCACCGTGATCATGACGACGCATATTCTCGAAGTCGCCGAACGGATGGCCGACCGGATCGGCGTCATCGCCGCGGGCCGGCTGGTGGCCGAAGGCACGCTCACCGAATTGCGCCAGCAGAACGGCCGTAACGACACCAGTCTCGAAGACATGTTCATTGCACTCGTCGACACCGACGCGGCCGCATGAGTTCGGCCGCTGATCTCACCTGGTTTGCCCGGCACGAAATCCGGCTGGCGTGGCGAGAATGGCTCGCCATGATGACGGGCACGCGGCGAAAACGAACGCGCGCCGTGATCGGGCTGCTCGTGCTCGCCGCCTTCCTGCATCTGCCGGCCTATGCGGTGATCGGCCGCTTTGCCGATCTGCAGGCCCCGCTCGACAAGCCGACGCTGATCGTCATGTCAGCAACGATCTTCCTGGCCTGGGCCCTGATGCTGTCGCAGGCGATCGAATCGGTGACGCGGGTGTTCTATGCGCGCGCCGACCTCGATTTGATCATGTCGTCGCCGGTCAGGCTGACCAACATCTTCTCGGTGCGGATCGCGGCAATCGCACTCTCGGTCACGGCCATGGCGCTGCTGTTGTCGAGCCCTTTCGTCGACGTTCTCGTGATCGGCGGTGGCATCAGGTGGTTTTCGGCGTTTGGCGTCGTCATCGCCATTGGCCTGTCGGCCGCGGCGGTTGCGATCGCAATCACGGTACTATTGTTTCGCTTGATCGGCCCGAGCCGGACGCGGCTCGCCGCGCAAATTCTCGCCGCCGTCATCGGCGCGGGTTTTGTCATCGCGCTTCAGGTCGCCGCGATCCTCTCCTACGGCACGCTGTCGCGGTTCACGGTGCTGACGTCGGACGCCGCGGCGGCCTACGCCCCCGATTTCGACAGTCCGCTGTGGTGGCCGGCGCGCGCCGCGATCGGGGACGGCGAAATGCTCTCGCTTCTGCTGGCCGGCAGCCTCGTGCTGCTCGGCGGCGTGATGGCGGTCTTCTCGCCAAAATTTGCCGGCACCGTCGTCAGCGCCGCCGCGACCGCAACGACAACCCGACGCGGGTCGCGGACGACCTCGTTTCGCCGCGGTTCGCGGCAAGCCGCGCTGCGCTGGAAGGAGTTCATGCTGCTGCGGCGCGATCCCTGGCTGGTGTCGCAGAGCCTGATGCAATTGCTTTATCTGGTGCCGCCGGCGCTGATGCTGTGGCGCAGCTTCTCCGATAGCTCGGCCGCGACCGTCCTGATCACGCCCGTGATCGTGATGGCGGCCGGCCAGCTCGCCGGCGGTCTCGCCTGGCTGACGATTTCAGGCGAGGACGCGGCAGATCTGGTCGCGACCGCCCCGATGCCGCCCGGCAGCGTGATCAGGGCCAAGGTCGAAGTGGTGATGATCGCGATCGGCGTCATCTTCGCTCCCTTGGTGGCTGCACTGGCCTTGGCCTCGCCCGTGCAGGCAGCGGTCACCGCCATCTTCGTCGTCATCGCCACCGTGTCGGCGGCCGCGATCCAGCTGTGGTTTCGCGTCCAGGCCAAGCGCAGCCAGTTTCGCCGCCGCCAGACCTCGTCACGCATCGCGACATTTGCCGAGGCGTTCTGCTCGATCGGATGGGCGGCGACCGCGATCCTCGCCGTCACAATCCCGATCGCCGCCCTCATCAGCGGCGCCATGACCGCGCTGATGCTGGCCGGGACGTGGAAGATCAGCCCGCGAAGGGATTGATGCGGAAGCGTCCGGCATTCAGCCGTGAACCTCGGCAGACCGAGCTCCGACAAAGCGATATCCTATTGAAGTTGAGGACAGATTTCCGGCAAGCCTGATTGGCTGGGAGGCCACGCCGCCGTCATCGATTCGTTTGGCTGGCTGGGCTATCTTGCCGAAGCACTACCGCGGCACCATGTGGCACCCCGGGAATGAGCACACAGGAGAGGAAGCGCGATGAGCGAAGCCATCAATGTCCCGGCGGTCATGGTGGACGCGACCGCGGTCGCGCGGATCAAGTCGGAGATCGACATCTCCGATCGGTCGCGCATCGTTACCTTCGGCGATCGCGCGCAGCGATCAGTCGTTGAGTTCGCGGACCGCATCCTCGCCCAAACCCAGAACCGGGAGCTCGGGACGACAGGCAAATTGTTGTCGGACATCCTGGGCAAGGCGCGCGGGCTCGATCCAGCGACGCTCAAGGACAGCGGCTTTTTCACGCGCCTGTTCTCCTCGATGGAATCGCGCTTGCGGCGGTTCTCCGAACAATTCGGCGACGTCGCCTCCCAGATCGACCGCGTCTGCGTCGAACTCGACCGCAACAAGGAAACCTTGCGGCGCGATATCGCCGTGCTGGACGAACTGCACGAACAAACCAAGGCATCGCTCGGCGACCTCGATTCGCATATCGCCGCCGGCAAGACCTTTGCCGAGGATTTTCGCCGCGGCCGGCTGGTCGAACTGGAGCAGGCCGTGAAGGCAGCCGGAGAAGGCAGCGACGCTTTGCTGGCGGCGCAAACCTATCAGGATGCCGCGCAGGCGCTCGACCGGCTCGAGAAGCGCGTCTTCTATCTGCAGCAGGCGCGCCAGATCGGCATTCAACAGTTGCCGCAGATCCGTATCGTGCAGTCCGGCGACGAGACCCTGATCGAGAACCTGCAGGCGACGACCGAACTGACGATCCCGGTCTGGAAGCAGAAGATGATCCTGCTGCTCGGCCTTACCCGCCAGAAGTCCGCGCTCGACTTGCAGAAGACCGTCACCGACGCCACCAACGAGATGATGAAACAGGCCTCGGAGATGATGAAGACCCAGGCGATCGAGATCGAAAAGCAGTCACAGCGCGGCATCATCGATATCGCGACGCTGGAGAAAACCAATAGCGATCTGGTCGACACGATTTCGGGCGTCCTCAACGTCCAGGCAGAAGGCCGCAAGAAACGCGCCGAGATCGAGCAGCGGATGGCGCAACTGACCGACGAGTTGAAATCAGCGATGTCCAAGTCGACGACATGAAGTCCGCGATGCGACGTTGCCTTGCCGGCCTGCAGTTGGCACTGGCGCTTGGCATTTCGCGCGGTGCGAGGCTATAACGGAATGCTCTCAGGCTTTTCAGCCATGAACTGGATCGCGGGCGGCGCCACGGCAGCCGTCCTGCTGCCGGTGCTGGCGATCGGTACCGGCATGCCATTCTGGGTCGCCTGCATCGTCAGCCTGGCGGCGGGCGGCGGGCTGGTGACGGCGTTTTCGCCGCGCAAACCGTTCGAGAGGCTGGATGCCAGCGGGGCCGCGCGAGGCAGAATCGAATTCGCGCGGGAACTGCTGACCGATGCCGAGCCGCTGGCGGTGCGGCTGGAGGTCGCCGTGAGTTCGATCGGCACGCCTGAGGTCGCCGACCGCGTGCGCCATCTGGCGCGGGTTTCCCGCGAGATCTTCGCGGGTGTCGAAGATGACCCGCTGCGCGTCGACCTGGTGCGGCGCTTCCTCACCTATTATTTGCCGCGGGCGGCCGAACTCGCCGAGGCCTACGCGCTGCTTGAGAAGGGCGGCATGCGCGACACGGTGCGGATCACCACGACGGCTGAACTGATCGACCGGCTCGATACCGCGTTCACCCATTACGCGAGGAATTTGCAGAGTGCCGACCTCGGCAATCTGGACATCGAGCTCAAGCTGCTGAAGAGCTCACTCGACGATGACCTCGGGCCACCGCCACAACTCGGCGCTCCCTCGGATCCAGGGAAAGGGAGAGCCTGACGGCTCGATCGATTGGCGACGGCGTAGCCAGCTACTGCTTCTCAACTTCGCTCGATCGATCGCTGCTCTGCCTACGCCCTGATCAATTCCAGCACCGCCGCCGCAAACGCCTCGGGCTCTTCCTGCGGCAAATTATGCCCGGCGCGCGGCACCACCCGATGAACCCGGCGGCCGGCGAATTTCGGCGCGCTCTTGCTGCCGTCGGTGGCCGGGCTCACGCCATCCCCGTCGCCGTCGAGCGTAATGGTCGGCACCACAATCGCGGGCTGCGCCGCCAACCGGCGCTGCAGATCGGCATATTGCGGATCACCCTCGGCAAGGCCGTAGCGATGGCGATAGCTGTGGATCACCACCTCGACATAGTCAGGATTGTCGTGCGCGACTGCGGTCCGCTCGAAGCAGGCGTCGTCGAAATCCCAGTTCGGCGACCATTGCTGCCATAATAACTTGGCGATCCCGCGCCGGTCGGCGGCAAGGCCGGCGCGGCCACGCTCGAGCTGGAAATAATACTGATACCAGAGCGCCACTTCGCGGTCCGGCCGCGCCGGCACCATCGCGTTGGCGATATCCTGGATGTTGTAGCCGTTGACCGACACCAGGCCGATGCAGCGCTCCGGCCAGAGTGCCGCACCGATACAGGCGGCGCGGCCGCCCCAATCATAGCCCGCGAACACCGCGCGCTTGATGCCGAGCGCATCCATCAGCGCCATCAAATCCGCGCCCAATGCAGCCTGCTCGCCCGACCGCCGCGTGGCCTTGTCGCGAAACCGGGTCGGCCCATAGCCGCGCAGATAGGGAACGATGACGCGGCACCCTTCGGCGGCAAGCTGCGGCGCCACGTCCACATAGGTGTGAATGTCGTAAGGGAAGCCGTGCATCAGCATGACGACCGGCCCATCCGCCGGACCCGCCTCGTAATAGGCGATCTTGAGCACGCCGGCATCTATGCTGCGCACCGGTTCCAGCCGCCTCGAAGATGGTGCGCGTGGGGTATTTTTGGCTGGCGTGGAGGCTTGTTCGGTCAAGGCGTCACTCCGTTGCGGCATCCGGCCACACGGTATCGCCTAACGCCGGTGAAGCAAATGTGGCACGGGAGCTGTGCGCGATTGACATCATGACGGGCGCTGAATTCGGCGATACAGTATGCCAGCGGCCGTCGCCGCATACGGGTCATGCCATGCTGCGATCGCTCGTGCTTGCCACTGCCTTTCTCGGTTCGCTGATCGTTCCTGCGACCGCGCAATCGCCGCTGCGCAGCGAATGCCTGGCGATGGCCAACGCCCCGCCGTGGGCTGTGCCGGTCAGCCTCCGCCGCACCGCGGCCAAGGTGGAAGAAGTCGCGATCACCTATGTCGGTCATTCCACCTATTACATCGACACGCCCGGCGGTGTGCGGATCGGCACCGATTTCAACGGCTACTACCAGACCGGGCGGCTGCCCGACGTCGTCACCATGAACCGGGCGCATTCGACGCATTTCACGCTGTTTCCCGACCCCAAGATCAAGCATGTGCTGCACGGCTGGGGTGAGAAGGGGCAGCCTGCGCTGGTCGGCCTGCGCGTCGATGATGTCTATATCCGCAACGTGACCACCGACATCCGCCGCTACTACGGCGATGGCGCCGGCGGCGAGATGATCCGGGACGGCAACTCGATCTTCATCTTCGAGGTCGCCGGCCTCTGCATCGGCCATCTCGGCCATCTGCATCACAAGCTCGACGACAGCCATTTCGCGGCGATCGGCCGGCTCGACATCGTGATGGTTCCGATCGACGGCACCTTCACGATGTCGCTCGACGGCGTCTCCGAAATCACCAAACGCCTGCGCGCCTCCGTGGTGCTGCCGATGCACCGCTTCGCCACCCCGCTCGACGAATTCATGCGGCTGATCGGCAAGCAGTTCGAGATCGACCAGCGCACCCAGCGAACCCTGAAGATTTCGCGGGAAACGCTGCCCACCACGCCGACGGTGATCATTCTCGACGGGGTGTGAGCCGGCACGACAACGATAATAAGAATCAGGGAGCGACCATCGATGGCCGTCAGCACTGCACCCGCCTCGAAGAACGGGCTCTATGCCGATCCGCGCGAAGACTGGCTGGCGCAACACACCGAGGCGATCATCGACCCCGACCGCCCGATCGTCGACCCCCACCATCATCTCTGGGACCGCGGCGGGCAGCGCTACTTGATCGAGGAGATGGCGGCCGATGTCGCCTCCGGCCACAACATCATCGCGACCGTCTATGTCGATTGCCGTTCTATGTACCGCGCCAGTGGGCCCGAGGCGTTCCGGCCGGTCGGCGAAGTAGAATTCGCCAACGGCGTTGCCGCGATGGCGGCGAGCGGCGGATACGGCAAGGCCGCGATCTGCGCCGGCATCGTCAGCCACGTCAATCTGCTGCTTGGCGAAGGCGCCAGGCCGGTGCTGGAGGCGGAGATCGTCGCCGGCAATGGCCGCTTCCGCGGCATCCGGCATTCCGCGGCGTGGGATGCCGATCCCGATGTCGCCGGGATGTATGCGACGCGGCCGAAGGGCCTGCTGCTCGATCCGACGTTCCGCAAGGGGTTCGCCTGTCTCGCCCCGCTCGACCTCAGTTTCGAAGGCTGGCTGTTTCATCCGCAGATCGGCGAACTCACCGATCTTGCCCGCGCTTTCCCGGACACCCGGATCGTGCTCGATCATTGCGGCGGCCCCATCGGCATCGGCAGTTACGCGGGCCGGCGAGAGGAGATCTTTCCGGTCTGGAAGGCCTCGATCCAGGAGATCGCCAGATGTCCCAATGTCGTGGTCAAGCTCGGCGGGCTTGCGATGGCCCTGCTCGGCTATGACTTCCATCTGCGGCCGAAGCCGCCGACTTCGGAACAGGCCGCTGCTGCGTGGCGCCCTTATATAGAGACGTGCATCGAAGCCTTTGGACCCAGCCGCTGCATGTTCGAGAGCAATTTTCCGCCCGATAAAGGCCAGTGCAGCTATCACGTGATCTTCAACGCCTTCAAGCGCCTCGCCGCGCAGTACAGCGAGGCCGAGAAGACGGCGATGTTTTCCAGGACGGCGACGGACTTTTACAAGTTGAAGCTCGCCTAGCTCACGGCCGGCGTGAGCTCCCGCTCACGCCCATTCGCCCTTGCGGAACACCGGGACGCTGCTTCCGTCGGTGTGAATGCCGTCGATGTCGGTCTCGGCCGAGCCGATCATCCAGTCGATATGAATGAGGCTCTTGTTGCCGCCTTGCGCCGCGATCTGCTGCGGCGTCAGCTTGTCGCCGCCGACGAAACATTTCGAGTAGCATTGGCCGAGCGCGATGTGCGAGGCGGCGTTTTCGTCGAACAGCGTGTTGAAGAACAGCAATCCGCTCTTCGAGATCGGCGAGGAGTGCGGCACCAGCGCCACTTCGCCGAGGCGCGCCGCGCCCTCGTCGGTATCGAGCACTTTCTTCAGCACTTCCTCGCCGCGCGACGCCCTGGCGTCGACGATGCGGCCTTCCTCGAAGCGAACAGCGATGTTGTCGATCAGGGTGCCCTGATAGGACAGCGGCTTAGAACTGACGACATGCCCGCTGACGCGCCGGCAGTGCGGCGTGGTGAAGACTTCCTCGGTCGGGATATTGGCGTTGCAGGTGATGCCGTTCTTGGCCGTCGAGGCGCCGCCCTCCCATTCATGGCCGTCGGCGAGACCGATCGTCAGATCCGTTCCCGGCCCCGAATATTTCAGCGCGTGGAAGCGCTGGCCGTTCAGCCACTGCGTGCGCTCGCGCAGTACCGCGTTGTGTTTTTCCCACGCCGCGACCGCGCCGTCCTGATCGACGCGCGAGGCTGCGAAAATCGCGTCCGCCAGTTTGGCTACCGCGACATCCTCGGCAACGTCGGGAAATACCTGCTTCGCCCATGCCGGGCTCGGATAGGCGATGATGTTCCAGTTGGTTTCGAAATTGACGATCTTTTCCAGCGCCGGCTGATAAGCCATCGAATTGGCCTTGCTGGCGCGCGCCACCTTGGTCGGATCCTCGCTCGACAGCAGCATCGGATTGTCGCCGACGATCGCCAGCCGCGCGGTGTTGTTGCCGAACGCCTTCGCCATGCCCTCATAGAGCCAGCCGGCGGCGCGATCGAACCCGTCATTGTGGCCGTATCGATAGCGCGACAGCGTGATCTCTTCGTCGGAGAGGAACGGCGTCACCAGGCCCGCACCGGCCTTGTAGGCATGCTCGGCAATTTTTCGAACCAGCGGCAGCGCCACCGACGGCGCGGTCAAAAGCAGGTCCTGGCCCGGCTGCAACTGCAGGCCGACCTTCACGGCGACCTCGGCAAGGCGGTCGAGCTTCACGGGATCGATCGGTGTCGAAAAATTACGTTCGTGTGCGGTCATGACGGGCCCTCAAATCAATCGTTGCTACAGAGATAGGCGAACCGGCTGGTTCCTTCAACGCTTCGACGCCGCCAATACGCGATCGACCATCTCGGGCGCGAGGCCGAGGTAATTCTTCGGCGAGGTCAGGCGGTCGATGGTCGCGCGGTCGATGCGCGAGGAAACGCGCGGATCCACGGACAGCGCATCGGCCAGCGTCATGCCTTTGTCATTGGCGACACGGCAGGCGTCATAAACGACGTCGTGCGCCTCCTGCCGGCCGATGTCCGGAGCAAGCCCCATCATCACGGCTTCGGCGACGATCAACCCGCGGCTGATGTCGAGATTGTCAGCCATCTTCTTCTCGTCCACGATCAGGCCGCCCAGCGCGAATTTGGCCTGATGCAGCGCGCCCGCGGTGAGCACAAAGCTTTCCGGGATCGCCATCCATTCGGCATGCCATGGCCCGGTGGCGCGCTCGAAATCCTGCACCATCGCGTCCAGCATCAAACCGGCGTGCTGGCGCACGCCCTTGGCCGCCGCCAGCATCAGTTCGGATGAAATCGGGTTGCGTTTCTGCGGCATGGTCGAGGACGCGCCGCGGCCCTTCACGAACGGCTCGTAAAGTTCGGCGAATTCGGTCGAGGCCATGATCATGATGTCGAGCGCGATCTTGCCGAGCGAGCCCGTGATGAGACCGAAGAAATTGATCACTTCCGCCAGTCCGTCGCGCGCGACATGCCAGGTCGAGACGGGCACGCCAAGCCCGAGTTCCTCGCACAGCGCTTTTTGAACCTCAAAGCCCTTGTCGCCGAGCGAGGCCAGCGTGCCGGCGGCGCCTGCGAACTGGCCGACAAGGACGCGCGGCTTCAATTGCGCGAGGCGCTCGGCGTGGCGATCGAACATCGCGAGATAAATCGCGGTCTTGTAGCCGAACGTCACCGGCAGCGCCTGCTGCAGATGGGTGCGTCCTGCCATCGGCGTATCGCGATAGCGTCTGGAGAGATCGGCAAGGATGCCGCGGAGGGCGGCGATGTCGGCCTCGATGATTTCGAGCCCGGCGCGGACCTGCAGGACCACGGCGGTGTCCATGATGTCCTGCGTGGTGGCGCCCCAATGCACGTAGCGGCCGGCCTCGCCGCATTGTTTTGCCATCTGGTGCACCAGCGGCAGGATCGGATAGCCGACGATATCGGTCTCGCTGAGCAGCAGGTCGAAATCGAACGCCGAGACGTCGGTTCGCTTTGCGATTTCCTCGGCGGCTTGCGCCGGGATCACGCCGCAGCGCGCCTCGGCCTTGGCCAGCGCGACCTCCACCTCTGCATAGCGCGAGATCAGGCTGAAATCCGAAAACACGTTCCGCATCGCGGGCGTGCCGAAGGCGTCGCGGAACAGGATGGAGTCGAGGACGGTGGTCGAGGTCGGAAAGGCGGGCATGTCGTTTCCTTCGAATCGCGCCTCAAGGATGCCGGACGCTCAGACCATCGTCACGCCCCCTCAGTCGCGGAATTTCTTCTTTTTCTTCTTTCCGAATGCGGGCTTCGCAGCGCCGGCATGCTTCGGCTTGGCGGCATAAGCAGGCTTCTCCCGGAATGGCCGCTTTTTGTCGTAACGCCTTTCCTTGTCGAATCCAGGCGCCTTTTCGCTGCGAGGCTTGTCTTCATACGGCTTGCTGTCGCGGGATTTCCCGCCGGGCGGCTTGTTGCCCCAGGACTTTTCATCACGGGACTTTTCATCACGGGGTTTTTCGTCGTGAGGCTTGTCTTCGCGAGGCTTGTCCCAGGGCTTTGCTTCCCGCGGCTTGTCTTGCCACGGCTTGCCGTGCGGCCTCGGCGCCCTCTCCTCACGCTCGCGCGCAGGCGGACGCTTCTCGGCCGCGGGCTCGCCCTGCGGGCCCTCGGGCAAGGGCTCGATGCGAATATTGTCTTCCTTGTCGGGACGGCGGAGGTTGCCGACAAATTTGTCGGCGGCGCGCGCGGAAATTTCGAACTCGGTCGTCGTGTCCATGACGCGGATGGCGCCGATGTCTGTTTTGTCGATGCCGCCGCGGCGGCAGATCATCGGCAACAGCCAGCGCGCCTCGGCATTCTTGCGGCTGCCGATCGAGGCGCGGAACCAGACGCTGTTCTCGCCCATGACGTGGCGCGCCGACGGCTTTTTCGACTTGGATCGTGGACCGGCGTTGCGGTCGTCACCGCGCGGCGCACGACTATCTCTTTCACGGCCGCGATCCTCGCGTCCCCGGCTGCGATGCTCGCCGGGATCGATGATGTCTTCGGGCGAGGGCAGTCGTGAGCGATAGAGCCGTGCCAGTGCCGCGGCAATATCCTCGGCCGAGCGCTCGGCGAGCAGGGCCTGCGCCAGCATCAAATCCTCGGGCGTAGTTTCTTCGGCGAACAGCGCATCCTTCAGCATGCGCTCTTGATCGAGCTTGCGGATTTCATCGGCCTGCGGCGCCGTGCCCCAGATCGCATCGATGCCGGCAAGGTTGAGCAGCACTTCGGCGCGGCGCTTGCGCGCCGGCGGCACGAGCAACACACTGACACCCTTGCGGCCGGCACGGCCGGTGCGGCCGGAGCGATGCTGCATGACTTCAGGATCGTTCGGAATATCGGCGTGGATGACGAGATCGAGGTTTGGCAGATCGATGCCGCGCGCGGCCACATCAGTCGCGACGCAAACGCGGGCGCGCCCGTCGCGCAGCGCCTGCAGCGCGTGGGTGCGCTCGTTCTGGGTCAATTCGCCGGACAGCGCCACGACCGAAAAACCGCGCTCCGACAACGTTGCCTGCAGATGCCGCACCGCTTCGCGGGTGTTGCAGAACACCAGCGCGCTCGGCGATTCGAAGAAGCGCAAGGTGTTGACGACCGCATGGTCGACGTCGCCAGGCGCGATCCGGATGGCGCGGTAATCGATGTCGGCATGACCGCCTTCGTCGCCGCCAACCTCGATGCGGAAAGCTTCCTGCTGATATTCCTTGGCCAGGGCGATGATGACGCGCGGCAAGGTCGCCGAGAACAATAGGGTGCGGCGGGTCTCCGGCGTGGTCTCGAGGATGAATTCCATATCCTCGCGAAAACCGAGATCGAGCATTTCGTCGGCCTCGTCGAGCACGACGGCCTTCAGTTCGGAAATATCCAGCCTGTTGCGCCTCAAATGATCGCACAGCCGCCCCGGGGTACCGACCACGATGTGGGCGCCGGCCGCGAGCTCGCGCTGTTCACGGCGCGGATCCATGCCGCCGACGCAGGAAACCACGCGCGCATCGGCGTATTGATAGAGCCAGGCGAGTTCGCGATGGACCTGCAGCGCCAGCTCGCGCGTCGGTGCGACGATCAGGGCAAGCGGTGCGCCGGCGCGCTCGAAGCGCTCGGCATCGCCGAGCAGTTCGGCTGATATGGCGAGGCCGTAGGCGACGGTCTTGCCGGAGCCGGTCTGCGCCGACACCAGCAGGTCGCGGCCGGCAGCGTCATTGGCCAGCACGGCGGTCTGGACCGGCGTCAGGGAATCGAAATTGCGCTCGGCCAGGGCTCGGGCGAGCGGCGGACTTGTGGTCAGGGATGTCACGAGATCAGAACCTTAATGGGCGCATCTGCGCCGGAAAGCCTGACAACGCCTCGAACCATACGATCGAGGCTGCCGGCTGGAGGATGCGCGGGTCCGATGACCCGAACGATTTGAATGAGATGGGCACCCTTTAGGCCATTCGCAGCCAAAGCGCCATGGAATGTTGGTGGAGGCTGCATTGCGTCGTTAACGGCGGGGCTATGGTGTTGATATTGCAGCGATATTCCGTCGTCCCCGCCTTGAGCCGGGACCCATACCGCGTGATCTCTCGATGAGGTTCGGTAGCCGAGACCATCCGCAAAACTTCTTCCTGTGGTTATGGGTCCCCCGATGCGCAATTGCGCATCTGTGGTCAAGGCCGGGACGACGGCGTTCTTTGTTGCTGCACTGAACACTGAACACACCTTCGCAATCTCGCGACGCATTGCGCCCGAGCTTTGCCAGAAACTTCCCGCCCTCTCATGAGAGGGCGCAGGGAAGACCGGGTGCGCGCTGCACCCGCGGTCCCGTGTGCGGTTAGCACAAGAAATGCTGCACACGAG
>NZ_JAFCMD010000042.1:0-32211 GCF_018130105.1 Bradyrhizobium sp. AUGA SZCCT0160 | reverse complement strand
CGGCCTTCCCTGCGCAATGGCTTTACGGCTTATGCCGTGATCTCCCCGGAGACGAGTTCTGGGTTGACTCCGTCGCTATCGTTTCCGCTCACGCTTCTCCGACAGCTTGACACCTGCAACGGGTGCCAGGACCACACGGTTTTGCCGTACGCTTATCCACGCCGTCGTCTCAGCGCAAACAAGCGTCCATCGCAACCCGTCCAACGTCCGTGACGACGGCCGACGCCCTTCTGAGTAGGACGGGATGGCGATAGATGCGCACTGATTTGGGTCGGACGACAATAGAAATATTTTTGATTTACGGAAATTTTCTACTTGACACGATTTCCGTAAATCAGAACTGATTTGCCCCGGCTTCGCCAAGGCTACGCCGGGCGCCGCCGTCGTGCCGATTTGTCGCATCTCTCTCCTTCGTCATTCCGGGGCTCGCGCCAAGAGGCGCGCCCACAGATGCGCAATTGCGCATCGGGGAATGACGGAGGAAACAACTCCCTAGCAGCCTGTTCCCCAGGGAACAGCGCCGGCCCGCCTTCCCTGCGATGTTCTCCGTCACAGGCAAGCCCATTCTGGGCGGCCGGCACAGAGGGAACGCGACGATGATTTATCCTTGGAAACCATTCAACAAGCTGGATTACGCCGAACAACAATCCGAACTGACCCAGGACGATGCGCGCGACGGTTTTCAGAACCTGGGCGGCAACAGCAACTTTCACTTCCAGCTGACGGGGACTGCCCCCAAGCTCGTCAACGGCCAGGGCGGCAACGACACCATCATCCTGGACGGCAACTCCGCCGACAAGGTGTTCGGCGGCTCCGGCAACGACACGATCGACGGCGGCGCAGGCGACGACAATCTGAACGGCCAGTCGGGCGAGGACCACATCTTCGGCGGCGCCGGCGCGGACCGCATCAGCGGCGGCAGCGACAACGACTATCTGGTCGGCGACAATGACGCGGTCGCGTCCAACCTGCATGGCATCGACACGATGTTCGGCGGCAGCGGCGAAGACACGCTCTACGGCGGCGGCAAGGCCGACGTGATGTCGGGCGGCACGGGCAACGACAATTTCGTCTACTTCGTCGGCCTGGGCACCGAGAACGAGAGCGCGGTCGGCGCCGCGGACCGGATCACCGACTTCCAGGTGGGCGACAAGATCGACGTGTCCTTCATGGACGCCGACGGCAATTCCGCCAACGGCAACAGCACCTTCACCTTCTCGTCCAGCGGCGCGACCACCCAGGCCGGCAAGTTCTGGTTCGAAACCCATGACGACGGCCAGCACGTGTTCTTCAACATCAACGGCGGCGCGGCCGACATGGAGATCATTTCGACGAACAGCCACCAGTTCACGACGGCGGATTTCTTGCTGTGAGGTGGAGTGGTTCGGTGCGGTGAGTGCCGGGATGAGAATGCATGGACCGCCAGCTTTCACGGGCTGGCGGTCTATGCTTCCCAGTTCGCCACCAACAGTCCTGGCACGCGCGCGAATTCGCGGGCGTTCGCCGTCACCAAGGTAGCGCCATGGCGGCGCGCTTGCGCGGCAATCAGAATGTCGTAATGGCCGATCGGGGTGCCTGCCTTTTCAAGGTCGGCGCGGATATCGCCGGCATGCATGGCATCTTCCGGCTCGAACGGGAGAAGATCGATGCCCAGCCCAAGAAATCGTTCAAGCAAGTGTTCGTTGTGCTCACGCCGGTCGCTCTTGGCGAATCCGTAGCGCATTTCGAATAACGCGATGACCGGCAACCCTATTGGCGTGCCCCCGCGCATCTGTTCTCCAACGCGGTGACGAAACGACGAATTGCGTCCGCTCACAATTCCGATGACGATGTTGGTGTCGAGGCAAATCATTCGTCGACGAAGATGCGTGGGTCGGGTTCGACCGGCGGATCGTCCGGGACTCCGTCCGGCAGAAAGTCCCGCGCACCAAGCGCGTCGAGCTCAGCCCAGAATTGATCGAGATCGATGGGCTGCTTTTTCAACGGCTCAAGGATGACCTTGTCACCGACCTTGCTGACCTGCACCTCGGTGCCCTCGAAGCGGAATTCCTTCGGCAGGCGTACCGCCTGGCTGCGGCCATGCATGAACAGCTTCGCGGTCGATCGTATGAGCGGTTTGGTGGGTGAATTCATGATCCGCCCTCCTTCGCTAATTGGTAGATACCATTGGTATACATCAAGGCCAACGAACCGTCAATTCCTGATGGAAACCTGAAGACGTATGTTTAGACGATCGCAGCTACGTGTGAGGCAAACCATGCTGATGACAAAACGCAAGCCGGCGACGATTGGCGAGATTCTCGTCGAGGAGTTCATGCAGCCGATCGGACTGACGCAAGGCGCGCTGGCTGAGGGCATGGGCGTGCAACGCAAGCACGTCAACGAGTTGTGCAACGATCGTCGCAACGTGACCGCGGCGACCGCGCTCATTCTCGCCCGCGCGTTCGGCAACCGTGCGGATTTCTGGCTCGATGTGCAGCGGCGAAGCGATCTATGGGAAGCGATGCATTCACCACTGGCGCGCAAGCGGATTGAACGAGCGCGACCTCTGACGAAAGCGGCGTGAGCCCCGTCCCCCTACCCCAACCCCGCCCTTCTAAACCCCTCCAGATAATGCTCCCTCTCCACCTCATGCTCATACGGCATCTCGCTGGATAACCACGCCAGCGAGATATTCGGCTGCACGTTCCGCAACCCCTCCAGTGCCGCAGCCGCCGCCTGGGTGAAGCCGGACATGCCCAGCGACGCCGTCAGCACGCGGTGGGCGCCGACGAAATCGGGGCGCTGGCGCAGGGCTTCGCGGGAGAGGCGGATCGCCTCCTCGTAGTTGCGGCCGACATACTGGCAATAGGCGGCGACGCCGCAATAGATGCCGGCAAAGGGATCGCGCGGGGAAAAGCGCAGCGCCTGCCGGGCGGCGGCGTCGCCGTCCTCCCAGCGCCCGCGATAGGACAGCGCCACGCCATAGATGCCGCGCGCCGGCGAAAAATTCGGATTGAGCCGCAGCGCCAGCTCGAACTCGGCGATGCAATCGTCAAAGCGGCGGTTGAACAGATAGACGCTCGCCAGCGCATAATGCGCCCACGCATCCTCAGAGTCGGCGCGGATCGCCGCCAACGCGGCGCGTTCCGCCGCCCGCACCGCCGTCGGCATGTCCTCCCAGCCCATATGGGCCGCGAACGTATGGCAGGCGGCGAGCAGGCTGAGCGCCTGGCCGTAGTGGGGATCGACCGCGATGGCTTTTTCGAGCAGCGCCTGCGCCACCAGATTGTCCGATCGCGTCACCCGCCAGTAATGCGACAGCGCGCGCATGACGAGATCCCAGGCGTCCATATTGTCGGGCGTCTTGCGCTGGCTGCGGAAATTCTCGGCGGCGTAAAGCTGCGGCTCGATCGCGGCGACCACGGCCTGCGTGATCTCGTCCTGCACCGCGAACACGTCGGCCAAATTGCGGTCGTAGCGCTCGGCCCAAAGGTGACTGCCGGTGACGACATCGTTGAGCTGCGCGGTGATGCGCACATGGTCGCCATCCTTGCGCACCGAGCCTTCGACGACATAGCCGACGCCGAGCTCCTCGCCGATCTGCTTCAGATGCACCTGACGGCCGCGATAGACGAAAGAGGAGTTGCGGGCGATGACATAGAACCAGCGCAGCTTTGACAGCGCGGTGATGATGTCTTCACTGATGCCTTCGGAAAAATATTCCTGCTCGGGCTCGCCGGAGATGTTTGTGAACGGCAGCACGGCGATCGCGGGGCGGTCGAGCGGCGGCAGGGAGATGTGCGCGGGCTCGGGCGGGCGGGTCGGCTGCGACGGCGCTGGTTGAGGCGCAGCGACGGCGACAGGGTTCGCGCTTTGCGGCGCAAGTGCACCGCTGCTGACATCTCCAACAAAACGAAAACCCTTGCGAGCGATGGTGCGGATCAGCGCCTGGTCCTTGCCGCTGTCGCCGATGGCGGTGCGCGCGGCGTTAATGCGGCTGGTCAGCGTGGATTCGGAGACGATGCGGCCATGCCAGATGCTCTCGATCAGATCGTCCTTGGTAACGACGTGGTCGCGGTGCTCGACCAGGTACATCAACAGATCGAACACCTGCGGCTCGACTGCGACAATTTGGCCATCGCGGGTCAATTCGCGCACGGCGCTGTCGAGCACATGGTTTGAGAAGTGAAATTGCACGCGAGGATCCCCGTGACCGTTTGATCGGACCCGCTTGTCGCCCGGTTTTGCCGGGCTTTGCTGGCGGGGCCGCTCAATTAGCGCGCTCAAATCAGCCATGACGTGTTTTACCTCACAGATGCCTGCCTCACAGAAAAATCAGGGTGGCCTCAAGGCAAAATCAGCCCCGTCTCAGAGTCTTTAGGTCCTCGGAACGGCATGTTCGGTTCATCGCGGCCCGCATTGCGGCCGCATGACCGGAGGAACACCGCATGGCCACCCCAGCTACCGCTACCGCAGCCACCCCCGCCCAGACCATGATGCCCGCGCCCGATCTGGCCGCGCTGAAGACCAGGCAGCAGGCGGCGTGGTCGTCAGGCAATTACGCCATCGTCGGTTCCACGCTGCAGATCGTCGGCGAGCAGCTGTGCGAGGCGCTCGACCTCAAGGCCGGCTCGAAGGTGCTGGATGTCGCCGCTGGCAACGGCATGGCCTCGCTCGCCGCTGCGCGCCGCTGGTGCGAGGTGACCTCGACCGATTACGTGCCGGCGCTTCTGGAGCGCGGCCGGGCGCGCGCCAATGCCGAAGGCATGACGATGGAGTTTCGCGAGGCCGATGCGGAGAACCTCCCCTTCGACAACAACAGTTTTGAAGTCGTGCTCTCGACCTTCGGCGTGATGTTCACGCCGAACCAGGACAAGGCCGCTTCGGAACTACTGCGCGTGTGCAAGCCGAAGGGCCAGATCGGCCTCGCCAACTGGACGCCGGACGGCTTCATCGGCCAGGTATTCAAGACGCTCGGCAAACATCTGCCGCCGCCCGCGGGCGCGAAATCGCCGGCGATGTGGGGCACCCGCACGCGGCTCACCGAAATGTTCGACGCCGACGCAGCCTCGATCAAGGCGGAGTCGCGGTTGTTCAATTTCCGCTACCGCTCGGCCGAGCATTTCCTCGACGTGTTCAAGACGTTCTACGGACCGGTGCTGAAAGCGTTCGCGGCGCTGGAGCCGGCGAAGCAGGAAGAGCTGCACAACGATTTGCACGCCCTGATCGTCCGCATGAACCGCGCCAGCAACGGCACCATGGTGGTGCCGAGCGAGTATCTGGAAGTGGTGATCACGAAGCGATGACGCTGCACGTCCACACACCACCAACGTTGTCATGCCCGGGCTTGACCCGGGCATCCATCCCTCTTCGCAAGAGTCCTTCGAAGAAGATGGATGGCCGGGTCGAGCCCGGCCATGACGGAGAGAAAGTCATTTCCGAAACGAACACACAGGATTGCTCCGATGAACATTTTGACTCCAATCTCTTCACGACAAAACGCCACCGCTTGCGTCGTCGCGTTGCATTGCTCGCTCGGTTCGGGACGCCAGTGGACAAAACTCGGCGCCGAATTTGGGCCAGGCACAAAACTGATCGCGCCCGATCTGATCGGCTATGGCAGTAAGGCCTGCACGTTCGACCTGCCGCTGACACTGGCGCAGGAAGTGGCGTGCCTGCGCGAGACGCTCGATCAGGCCAATGGCTCGATCCATCTGGTCGGCCATTCCTATGGCGGCGCCATCGCGTTCAAGATCGCGACCGATCCGGCGTATGAGCATCGCATCCGCAGTCTGACGCTGATCGAGCCGGTGCTGCCGACGCTGCTGCGCGAAAACGCGCCGGACCGGCGGCTGCACGACCAGTTCGCCGAACTCGCCGCCGAAGTGCGTCAGGATATCTGGAACGGATCAGTGCTGGAGGCGATCGACAAGTTTTCCGAGTTCTGGTGCGGCTCCGGCCCGCGCGAGGAACTGCCTGTCGCCGCGCGCATCCGCATGATCGAGCATGCCGAACGGCTGCCGTACGATTTCGCCGCCGCCTTCGCCGAAGAGAATGTGACGATGGCGGCGGCCTCGCTGCGGGTGCCGACGCTGCTGTTGTCCGGCGGGCAATCGCCGAACCTGACTCAGCGCATCGTCCGCCGGCTGGCCGCTGACATCGACGGCGCCGAACTGCGCCATCTGCCGGATGCCGGGCATATGCTCGCGATGACCCATGCCGGCATCATCAACCCTGTGATCGCGGCCCATATCGCCCGCGCCGATGAACTTGCCGGCGTGCCGCTGGCGGCCGGCCAGCCGGCGGCGAAGCTGGTCAGCCTGGCAGGCGGTTGAGCCGCGGTTTGGGCCTTCTTGGTGGTCTTCTTGCCGCTTGGCGCGCCGGTCGGCCATCTGGTATCCATTTCTGGTATTTATGGGCCCGAAACTGGAAATGAAACGCCGATGATCACCGCGCGCGACCTCAAGCTGCCTGCCCTGATGCTTGCGGGGGCGCTCAGCCTGGCCGCGCCGCCGGCGTTTGCCGCCGACGAGGAAACGGCGCCCAAGGGCGCGGCGGTCACCGTGTTCAAGGCCGCGAAATCCTGCTTCGGCAACAATGTCGAGGTGTCCGGCACCATCATCGCGCGCGAGGAAACGCAGGTGCGGCCCGAGCGCATGGGGCTGAAGGTCGCCGAAGTGCTGATCGATGCCGGCGACACCGTCACCGCGGGCCAGACGCTGGCCCGGCTGACACTCCCGGAAGGCGGCACGGTGCTGGTGCAGGCGCCCGTCGCCGGGCTGGTTTCAGCCTCGACCGCCGCGGTCGGCGCCATGGCGTCCGGCAAGGGCGAGGCGCTGTTTTCGATCATCGCCCGCAGCGAATTCGACCTGGTCGGGCTGGTGCCGACCCGCGACATCGCAAAACTTCAGATCAACCAGAGCGCACGGATCAAGGTGATCGGCGCCGGCGAAGTCGACGGGCGGGTGCGTCGGCTGTCGACCACGGTCGAGCCCAACAGCCAGCTCGCTCAGGTGTTCATCGCCGTCACCACCAACCGCCGGCTTCTGGTCAATTCTTCCGGACGGGCGCAGATCAAGACCGGCCAGAGCTGCGGCATCTCGGTGCCGCTGACCGCGATCCTCTATGGCAATGCCGGCACCGTGGTGCAGGTGGTGAAGCGCCAGCGCGTCGAGACCCGGCGGGTGGAAACCGGATTGATGCAGCAGGGCCAGGTCGAGATCCGCGAGGGCATCGTCGAAGGCGATATCGTGGTCGCCCGCGCCGGCGCCCTGTTGCGCGAAGGCGATCCGGTGCGCCCGGTGATGGTGGCCGCGGACGCGAAGTGACGGCATTAGCCGTCATGGCCGGGCTTGACCCGGCCATCCATCGATCTTGAGAGATATTTTGCTTGATGGATGCGCGGGTCAAGCCCGCGCATGACGAGGGGTACTTACCCGCCGATGCTGACGTCTTCGAGCAGCGAGGACGACACCGAGGGAACCTGCTCGCCTTCGCTGGCGCGGGAGATCGTCACGCGGGTTTTGTTGAACGCCGTTTCGAGGCCCGCTTGCGCGGCGAGGTTATTGAGCAGCTCGGACATCAGCACGCTGTACTGGCCCTTGGAATCGTCGGCCACCTTGCCCGGCGTCGCCGAGGTCAGGATCAGCGCGTTTTCGGGGGCCGAGATCGGCGCCAGGCCGTGGGAGTAGGAACGGAAACGGCGCTCATAGGGGTTGCGGCGCGAGGCGTCGACCACGACGAGTTTAACCTTGGCGCCCTGCTCCTTCATCGTGTCGAGCACGGACTCGATGCTGACGCCGTCGCGGCGGACATCGGCTTCCTTCCAGATCGCGGCATCGACCGGGATCATGTAGCTCTGGCGGCCGACCTGGACGCCGTAGCCGCCGAAGAACAGCATCACCACGCTGTCGGGCTTGATCTTGGACTTGAGCCGGCCGATGGCGCGGGCCATGTCGTCCTTGGTGGCGTCTTCCACCACGTCGACGTCAAAGCCCTTGCCGCGCAACGCCGAGGTGAGGCCGCGGGCGTCATTGATCGGCTGCGCCAATGGTGCCGAGGCGTCGGGATAGTGGCCGTTGCCGATGACCAGTGCGACGCGGGAAGTCTTGGTGGCGACGTCGGAATTCTGTTCGGTCGCGATCGCCTTGGCAACATCGAGCGAACGCTTGTTGAGCGCAGCATGGGCGCCGATCGCCAGTGACACCAGGCCGACCAAAGCGGCGGCCACGGTGACCGAGCGGCGAGAGATGCTTGGCTTGCTACCGTCCATTGTTTCAATTCCCAATCGTTGACCAGGGCGCGCCAAGTTAGTCGCGCCAGTGCCGTTTAGGTTTGAGGGGTTGCGAATTGGTGTGCCGTCGAATTGTGGCAATTTGCGGCACCGCAACAAAGAAACCCTTAACCCGCACGGCCATTGCGGGCAACCTCCTTTGGCGCATGACGTTCCCCAAGAGAATGATGGTACCAAATCGGGAGCATTTTCTGTGACATCAGTCACATTTGTATTTCCCGCTGATTTGTATCATTTTCAATGGCTTGCAGGCCGGCGGTAGATTCGACGGCCCTCGGTTCACGGTTCCGGCGAAAAGAGACTGCATGGGCTTTCAATATTTCGCCGGCGCCGCCTACCGCGCGCTGACCGCCCGCAAGGACGGGCCGTCGCTGTATGACGTCTGCGATCCGCTGCTGCTGAACTATGCCGGCGGCGACCCCCATCTCGGAAAATTCTATCGGACCGCGCTCGGCAACCCCGCGCTGCGGCCGCTGCTGCGCCGTACCGGATTGCCGCAACTTCGCGACGAAGGCCGGCTGCAGTCGCTGCGTGAGGCACTGACCCGCGCCCGCGACGACGACGCGCCGGACTGGGAAGCGGTAGGTCAACCCATCGCCGAACTGATGGCGACGATCGATGTCCGCCACCCAAAGCCGGCGCCGGCCGTGTCGCCTGCAAAAGCGCCTGACCTCGCCGAGATCGAGCGCGTGATCCGGACCTGCGGCGTGCATCTGCTGCGCTCGTTTGCCAAAAACGGCTTCATCCCGACCTATGCCGCGTTCAACCTGCTCGGCGATGCCGACATGGGCGGGCGCGAAATCCTGATGGCGCTGACCGGGCTCAATTCGCGCGGCTACAAGAACTCGACCCTGCTGTTCAGCCTGGCGCGGATCTTCATCGCGCATTCGCCGGCGCGCGCGCTGATCAATCCGCCCTGGACCGGCATCGCCGAGCCGATGTGGGAGCCGATGCAGATCCGGCACCGCTCGGCCTATTACGACGCCTTCTTCACCGAGGCGCTGCTCAGCTTTGTCGAAACCGGCCTCGCCTCCGTGGACCAGACGGCTGCGTCGCGCCGCGCCATCTCGGAGATGGTCGATTTTTGCCTCGCCACCAGCGCCGAGGAAGTGCCCTCGCATGACGGCTCCACCGTGCGCGTCATCACCGCGCTGGCGCCGCTGCCGCATCCGCGGTTTTCAAAATTCTTTTCCCAGATCAAGCAGGATCTCGGCTTCGGCATCTACGTGCCGGACTGCGACACCACCGCCTGCTCATTCTCGGCGGCGACGCAGGCAGGCTCGACCGATCCGATCCTCGATCAGCCGCTTTTGGATTTCTACGCCGGCTATCAGGTCCGCAGCGGCGCCAACGAGCCGCGCGTGACGGTGCCGCTGAACGACAATGTCGAGTACGAGGGCGGCGTCGTGACATGGATCGACAACCTCGCCGGCGACCGGCCCTACGGCAACGACCTCGACCCGACGCTCAATCTCGACATCCTCGAGGTCAGCTTCCGCAACCTTGCGCGCTGGAAGATCATCGAGACGCCGTCACGGCTGGAGACGGTTCATCGCATCATCGGCTTCCAGAAGCGGCTGGTGGAAAGCGGCGCGTTTTCCAATCCGCGCTCGCATATCTATTATCTGCCGGAGCTCTATTGCGCCTATTTCGGCCGCTGCTATGCGGCCTTCCTCGCGCTGCCGCCGGCGGCGCGGCTGGCGATCGATCCCGAAAACACCTTCGACTTCATCCGCGGCCGCGTGCTGGCCTATGTCGAGGGCGAGTTGATCACCCACGAGATGAACGCCTTCGATGCGGCGCTGGCCCTGATGGCGCTCGCGCATCTCGGCGCTGACGCGTCGAGCTTCACGCCTGCGCTGCATTGCATCGTCGCCGGTGTCGGCGAAGGCGGCCGCCGCGGACCCTACAAGGCGTATGAGTGGAACAAGATGAAGACCCCGACACGCATCCTGGTCGGTGGCCCCGAGGTGACCTCGGCCTTCGTGCTGATGGGGCTGGCGCTGGCGCGAGGGGTGATGATGCGGGGAAAAAGCGCGTAGCAGCGCATATCCCACGAAAGAGGGATATGCGGCACGACGCAAACTCGTAAGCTGAGACGAGTCGAAAGCGCCGATTTCTGACGGGAAGTTGAAAGCCATGCGGCCCCAGAGCACTGGCAAGCCCGCCTCAATGTCCGCACAATCCGCGCAATGATTGTGCACATTTCCGCGCCGGGATTGCCCATGAAGTCCAAGATTTGGAAGCCTAAGATTTGGAAGTCCAATATCTGGAAGATTTGGCTTTGTGCCGTTCTGATGTTGTTGCCATCCACGATGGCGCACGCCGCCGACATCACCGGCGTCCCAAAAATCCGCCAAGGCGACCAGCTTCAGATCGGCAATACCCGCATTCGGCTCGGTGGCATCGACGCGCCGGCGGTGGACCAGCTCTGCCTCAACAACAAGGGCGAACGCTGGACCTGCGGCGTCGCCGCGCGTGACGAACTGATCAAGCATTTTGGCAACAAGAGCTGGGCCTGCCGTACCCGCAGCGTCGATCGTCGCGGCCGCACCGTGGCGCGATGCGAGGTCGGCGGCGAGGACGTCCAGAAATGGATGGTCGCCAACGGCTGGGCGCTGGCGTTCACGCGGATTTCCCGCGACTATGAGGCGGATGAAAAGGCGGCGCGCGAGGCCAAGGCCGGCATGTGGCAGGGCGCCTTCATCGCGCCGTGGGACTGGCGCGCCCGCGACAAGAAGACCGCCATTCTCGGCGCCGCCAAACCGCCCGAGAACGCCATCACCATCCTATTGGCATCGGCCTCCGGCTCGGTCGCGCCATCGCCCGACTGCACCATCAAGGGCAACGTCAACCGCTCCGGCGAGTGCATCTTCCACCAACCGACCAGCCGCTGGTATGCGAAGATCGAGATGAAGATCAGCAAGGGCACGCGCTGGTTCTGCTCGGTCGAAGAGGCCGAAGCCGCGGGCTGCCGCGAGACCAGACGCTAAGATCCTAGCTCTCGTCGCGAAGTGCGGGGCGAGGGAGAAGTGCCGCAACTCAACGAGCAACGCTGTGGCGCACACACAAGTTGATGGACCACTGCCAAAACATCGCGGCGGGCTGCGCCGCGCGGTTACGCTCATCCTGTTCATCCTTTGCGGCTATGGCTTGCTCGCCTATCTGGTCCTGCCCGGGCTGTGGACGCATTATGAGCATCAGAAAGGGCTTGCGGATCTGCCGATGGTGACGCGCACGGGACAAGGCATTCCCGGCGACCCAATGAATGTCGGCCTGATCGGCGATCAGCGCGACGTGATCTGCGCGATGCATCAGGCCGGCTGGTATCCGGCCGATCCGATCACGCTGAAATCGTCGATCGAGATCATAGGCTCCGTGCTGCTCGACCGCCCCTACAAGGATGCGCCGGTCAGCAATCTCTATTATCAGGAACGCCGCGAGGATCTGGCTTACGAAAAACCGATCGGCGCCAGCGCCGATCGCCGCAACCACGTGCGCTACTGGAAGGTGCTGGACCAGGGCGAGGAAAAACGCCCGGTGTGGCTCGGCGCGGCGACGCAAGATCGCGGCGTCGGCGTCAGCCGATACACCGGCGCGGTGACGCATCACATCAGCGCCGATCTCGACGCCGAGCGCGCGCGGCTCACCGCCGACCTCGAAAATGCCGGCATGGTGACCGCGAAATATCAGGTGACCGGCATCGGCCCGACCATTGCGGGCTATAATGGCGGCGGCGACCTCTATTACACCGACGGCGAGATCTGGGTGCTGCGGCTGGTCGAGGCGTGCCGGAAGCGCGACGGCCCGGCGGTGACGATCCCGAGCCCGCCGGCGACCGAGCTGAAGGATCAGATCTGGCATGCGATCGCGGGGGCAATGGGAAAATAGCCAATGGCTGTCGTCCCGACCCCCGTGCGCAATTGCGCACTGGGCCGGGACGACGAGATAGAAGGGTGCGGCCATTGCACGGAGCAGCAAGGCCTTCCTCGGAGCAATCCATTCCCTATTTGTGATTCTGGATTGCTTCGCTGCGCTCGCAATGATGGTTTCAATCGATTATTGTCATGCTCCAGTCCTACCAAACCTCGGGCGCCTTGATTCCGCGTTCCACCGATAAGGAATAAGAAAAATGACCGTTCGCGCGGGCCGGGAATTTCTGGCCATCCCCGGACCCACCACCATGCCCGACGAAGTGCTTCAGGCGATGCACCGTCCAGCACTAGATATCTACTCCAAGGAGATGCTGGACCTGACGCACGGCCTGCTCGGCGATCTCTCAAAACTGTTCGCGACCAAGGGCCACTCCTACATCTACATCGCCAATGGCCATGGCGCGTGGGAAGCGACGCTCTCCAACGTGCTGTCGCGGGGCGACAAGGTGCTGGTGCTGGAAAGCGGCCGCTTCGCGATCGGCTGGGGCAATGCCGCGGCCGCGATGGGCGCCGAGGTCGAGGTGCTGAAAGGCGACTGGCGCCGCGCGATCCGCCCGGCCGAAGTCGAGGCGCGCCTCAAGCTGGACAAGGAGCACAAGATCAAGGCCATCGTCGCCGTGCAGATCGATACCGCTTCGGGCGCCTATAACGACGTCGAAGCGATCGGCAAGGCGATCAAGGCGTCGGGCCATCCCGCGCTCTTCATGGTCGATACGGTTGCCTCGCTCGGCTGCGTACCGTTCGAGATGGACGCCTGGGGCATCGATGTCGCGATGTCCGGTTCGCAGAAGGGCCTGATGACGCCTCCCGGCCTCGGCTTCGTCGCCGCCAACGACCGCGCCCGCGAGGTGCACAAGAAGGCAAACCTGCGCACGCCCTATTGGGACTGGACCGAGCGCGATGGCAGCGAGCATTACCGCAAATATGCCGGCACCGCGCCGGTGCATCTCCTGTTCGCGCTGCGCAAGGCGATCGACATGCTCCACGCCGAAGGCCTGGAAAATGCCTTCCTGCGCCACCGGCTGCTCGCCGAAGCGGTTCGCCGCGCTGTCGCGGTCTGGGCCGAGGGCCAGGTCATCGGCTTCAACATCGCGGAAGCAAACGAGCGCTCCAACACCGTGACGACGGTGACGGTGAACGGCCACGACCCCGCCGCGCTGCAGCGCTATTGCAAGGAAAAATGCGGCGTGGTGCTGGGGACCGGCATTGGCGACCTCTCCGGCCAGGCATTCCGCATCGCGCATATGGGCCACGTCAATGCACCGATGATCCTGGGCACGCTCGGCGTCATCGAAGTCGGCCTCAACGCCCTCAACATCCCCCACGGCAAGGGCGGAACCGAAGCCGCGATCGAATGGCTCGGCGAAAGCGTGAGCGCGTGAGAAACGCTTTATAATATCCAACACACCGTCATGCCGGCCGAAGCGGTCTGCCTTGCGCAGACCGCGTAAACTTGTCTGCGATGCCGGGCATCCACGTCTTGGCTTTCACCTAAAGCACGAAAGACGTGGATGGCCGGGACAAGTATACGGCCCGGAGAGATGGGTAACGGGTGTTCGGAGACATGGGTAACGGGTTCCGATATAATGCCCAACAGCCAATTGCCGGGCTTGACCCGGCAATCCATCCGCTTGAGGAAGGCTTTCTTTTTGATGGATGCGCGGGTCCTTGGCGCGAAGACGCGCTTCGCGCTTTGGCCCGCGCATGACAACAGCGCAAGTGGCAATACCGACTGAAACGAGGATCGCTTGACCCAATCGACGACCAAAGGCCGTTCACCGCAGGCGCCGGTGGCACCGCGCCGCCCGCATTCGTTCACCACCCACGGCATCACGGTGAGCGACGATTATGCGTGGCTGAAGGACGCCAAATGGCAGGACGTGCTGCGCGACCCCTCGATCCTCGACGCCGACATCAGGCAGTATCTGGAAAGCGAGAACGACTACACCGAGAGCCTGCTCGGCCATACCGCGCCGCTGCAGAAGCAGCTGGTCGCGGAGATGCGCGGGCGCATCAAGGAAGACGATTCCAGCGTACCGTCGCCGGATGGCCCGTTTGCCTATTTGCGGAAATTCCGCGAGGGCGGCCAGCACGAGATGTTCGGCCGCACCCCGCGCAACGGCGGCGACGTTGAGATCGTGCTCGACGGCGACGCGCTGGCGGCATCCCACAGCTATTTCAAGTTCGGCGGCGCACGGCATTCGCCTGACCATAAACTGCAGGCCTGGAGCGCCGACACCAAGGGCTCGGAATATTTTTCAATTCGCGTGCGCGACTGGGCCAGCGGCAAGGACTCTGACGACCTCGTCGAGGAGACCGATGGCGGCGTGGTCTGGAGCACGGACGGACAAAGCTTCTTCTACGTCAAGCTCGACGACAATCACCGGCCGATGCAGGTGTGGCGGCATCGCCTCGGCACCCGGCAGGCGGACGACACGCTGGTCTATGAGGAAGCGGATTCCGGCTGGTTCACCCATCTGCATGAAAGCTCCAGCGGACGGTTTTGCGTGATCGCAGGCGGCGACCATGAAACCTCCGAGCAGCGCCTGATCGACCTGGCGCATCCCGAGACGCCGCCGCGGCTGGTAGCGGCCCGCGAGGAAGGCGTGCAATATTCGATAGCCGACCGCGGCGACGAGCTGTTCATCCTCACCAACGCCGATGACGCGATCGACTTCAAAGTGATGACCGCGCCGCTGGCGGCGCCTGAGCGCACCAACTGGCGCGATTTGATCCCGCATCGCGAGGGCATCTATGTGCTCGATGTCGAGCTTTACGCCGGACACATGGTGCGACTGGAGCGTGCCAACGCGCTGCCCGCGATCATCATCCGCGATCTCACGTCAGGCGAAGAACACGCCATCGCCTTCGACGAAGCAGCTTATTCGCTCGACACCATGGGCGGCTATGAATTCGAAACCACCAATTTGCGGTTTTCCTATTCGTCGATGACGACGCCATCGGAAGTCCATGATTACGATATGGCGACGCGAACGCGAGAGCTGCGAAAGCGGCAGGAGATTCCATCCGGCCACAACCCGGCCGACTACGTCACCACCCGCATCATGGCGACGGCGCATGACGGCGCCAAAGTGCCGGTCTCGATCCTGCACTCTAAGGATCTCGTGCGCGACGGCAACGCGCCGCTGCTGCTGTACGGCTACGGCTCCTACGGCATGGCGATGCCGGCCTCGTTCGCGGCCAACCGGCTGTCGCTGGTCGATCGCGGCTTTGTCTACGCGATCGCGCATATCCGCGGCGGCGCCGATAAGGGTTGGGGCTGGTATCTCGACGGCAAGCGCGAAAAGAAGACCAACACGTTCGACGATTTTGCCGCGGCGGGACGTGCGTTGATCGAGGCCAAATACACCAGCGCAAAGCGCATCGTCGGCCATGGCGGCAGCGCCGGCGGCATGCTGATGGGTGCGGTCGCCAACCGCGCCGGCGAATTGTTCGCCGGCATCGTTGCGGAAGTGCCGTTCGTCGACGTGCTGAATACGATGCTCGACGACACGCTGCCGCTGACGCCGCCGGAATGGCCGGAATGGGGCAACCCGATCGAGAGCGAGAAGGATTTTCGCACCATCCTGTCCTATTCGCCCTACGACAACATCGAAGCCAAGGACTATCCGCTGATCCTCGCGATGGGCGGCTTGACCGATCCGCGCGTCACCTATTGGGAGCCGGCGAAGTGGATCGCGCGGTTGCGCGCGACGATGGTCGGCGGCGGCCCGGTATTGCTCCGCACGAATATGGGCGCCGGCCATGGCGGCGCGTCGGGACGATTCAACCGGCTCGACGAGGTCGCGATCGCCTATGCGTTCGCGTTGTGGGCGGTGGGATTGGCGGAGAGGGCGGAGGTATAACCTTCTCCTCGCGTTTGCCGCGTCAGACCGTCGCCAAACCAGGTGGCGGCGGCCATGTGCGCAGCGCCATCTCGGCGATCTTGCGCACTTGCTCCCGCGTGGTTCCACCAGCCGCCTGCACCGCCATGCCCTGCAGGATCGCGGAGAGATAGGCCGCGAGATCGGCGGCGTCGGATCCCTGAGGAAGCTCGCCTTCGGCGATCGCCCGCTCGAAGCGCTCGCGCAAATCCTGTTCGCCTTTGGCGCGGCGCGACACCAGTTCCTGCTTGATGGATTCGGCGGCGTCGCCGCAGGTCAGCGCGCCCTGGACCGCCAGACATCCCGGCGGGTGGTCGGGGCCCGTGACAGCGTCGGCGCTTTCATACAACAGGTGCTCCACCACGGCGCGTATGGTCGGCTTGGCCAGCGCGACCTGGAAGTAACCGCCGGGCCCATCGACATACCGATCCAGCGCCTTGCGAAACAGCTCTTCCTTGTTGCCGAACGCAGAATAGAGGCTCGGCTTGGTGATCCCCATGGTTTCGGTGAGGTCCGCGATCGACGCGCCTTCATAGCCTTTGCTCCAGAACACCTGGAGCGCCAGGTCGAGCGCCTTGTCGACATCGAATTCGCGGGGCCGTCCCATGGCCATGATGGGGTCCTCCTCCAATTTCCTACCGATCGTTAGATAAGTGACTTGACAGGGGATGTCGATGGCCCATCTATACCGAGCGTTATGAATGTGTGCGCTGCAACGTAGACGTGGATCGGGTGTCGTACCTGCTCCCGCCTGTTTCAAATCGGGGAACAGCGCCGAATGTCTGGGGTCATCATGAAAAATATTATCAAAAACAAACGTTTGGTTGGAACCGGGCTGGTTCTGGCCGCCCTGGCTATCGCCGCCGGCGCGACCTTCCTGGGCGGCCGAGGTGGCAGCGCGCAGGCCGTGGCGGCCGCAGCCGCGCCAGCGGCCCTGCCGGTCTCGGTCTCCGTCGTGGCACCCCGGCAGACCGTGCCCTGGGACGAGTTTTCCGGCCGGCTTGAGGCCGTCGAGCGGGTCGAAATCCGTTCCCGCGTCGCAGGCGCTATCCAGCAAATCCACTTTACGGAGGGTGCGCTGGTCAAACAGGGAGACCTGTTGATCCAGATCGATCCGTCGCTGTATGCGGCCGATGTGGCGCGCGCCGAAGGCCAGGTCGCCGCGGCCAAGGCGCGCCTGATCCTCACCAGGAGCGATTTCGAGCGCGGCCAGCAATTGACGGATTCGCGCACGATCTCGCAGCGGGATTTTGACGGTCGCGTCAACGCCTACCGCGAAGCCGAAGCCAATCTGAAGGCGGCCGAGGCGACGCTGCAAACGGCACAACTCAATCTCGGTTACACCGAAGTGCGGGCGCCGGTCGCCGGGCGGGTCGGCAAGCTCGAGATTACCGTCGGCAATCTGATCGCCGCCGGACCTGGTACGCCGGTGCTGACCACGCTGGTCTCGGTCAATCCGATTTACGCCAGCTTCAATGCCGACGAGCAGGTGGTGACGCGCGCGTTGCGTACGCTGGCGAATGAATCGACGCCATCAGAGATCGGACGCATCCCGGTGCAGATGGGGACCGGCACCTCCGACGGCATGCCGTACAAGGGAAAGATGCAGCTGATCGACAACCAGGTCGACGCGCGTAGCGGCACGGTGCGCGTTCGCGCGGTGTTCGACAACGCCGACGGCCGCCTGATGCCCGGCCAGTTCGCGCGGCTGCTGATGGGGCAGCCCAAAGCCGAGCCGGTGTTGCTGATCAGCGAGCGCGCCGTCGGCACCGACCAGAACAAGAAATTCGTGATGGTCGTCGACAAGGACAGCAAGGCGGAATATCGCGAAGTTGCGCTCGGCGTATCGATCGACGGCATGCGCGTGGTGACCGGTGGCCTGCACGCCGGCGAGCGCATCGTGGTCAAGGGACTGCAGCGCGTGCGCCCCGGTGCGCTGGTCGCGCCCGAGGTGGTCGCGATGGGTTTTGCTTCTTCCGCGACCGAGGTGGCGCAGCGCTAGCAATCTGAGCCCGGTGCTTTTGCGAAAGCACCGGGCAAATGTCGCAAAACAACAGAAGAAAATCCGTGTGGTCGATCACCGTCGGCCGCGCCGGGACCCCTGCGCTTCGCAGCCCCGATATCAGCGAGACAGTGTCATGAACTTTTCCAGATTCTTCATCGATCGACCGATTTTCGCGGGCGTGCTGTCGACGCTGATCTTCGTGGCGGGACTGCTGTCGCTGCCGGCGCTGCCGATCTCGGAATACCCGGAAGTGGCGCCGCCGACGGTGGTGGTGCGCGCGCAATATCCGGGCGCCAACCCCAAGGTTATCGCCGAGACGGTATCGACGCCGATCGAGGAGCAGATCAACGGGGTCGAAGGCATGCTCTATATGAGCAGCCAGGCCACGACCGACGGATTGATGACGCTCAACGTCACGTTCCGGCTCGGCACCGATCCCGACAAGGCCCAGCAACTGGTGCAGAACCGCGTGGCGCAGGCCGAGCCGCGGCTGCCCGCCGAGGTCCGCACCCTCGGCATCACCACGATCAAGAGCGCGCCCGACCTCACCATGGTGGTGCATCTGTTGTCGCCGAACGGCCGCTACGACATGACCTATTTGCGCAATTATGCCGTGCTCAACGTCAAGGACCGGCTGGCGCGCATCGAAGGTGTCGGCCAGGTACAGTTGTTCGGTTCCGGCGACTATTCGATGCGGGTCTGGCTCGATCCGCAAAAGGTCGCCGAGCGCGGGCTGTCGGCTTCCGACGTGGTGCGCGAGATCCGGGCCCAAAACGTCCAGGCCGCCGCCGGCGTGGTCGGCGCGTCGCCAAGCGAAGTCGGGCTCGATCTGCAGCTTTCCATCAACGCGCAGGGACGGCTGCAGACCGAAGAGGAGTTCGGCGAAATCATCGTCAAGAACGGCGCCAATGGCGAAGTCACGCGGCTGCGCGACATCGCCCGGATCGAGCTCGGTGCCGCGGACTATTCGCTGCGGTCGCTGCTGGACAACAAGTCCGCGGTCGCGGTGCCGATCTTCCAGTCGCCGGGTTCCAATGCGATCCAGATCTCCGACACCGTCCGCAAGATGATGGTCGAGCTCAAGGCGAACATGCCCGACGGCATGGATTACAGCATCGTTTACGACCCCACGCAGTTCGTTCGTGCCTCGATCGAGGCGGTGGTGCACACGCTATTGGAAGCCGTGGCCCTGGTGGTGCTGGTGGTCATCCTGTTCCTGCAGACCTGGCGTGCGTCGATCATTCCCTTGATCGCGGTGCCGGTTTCCATCATCGGCACGTTTGCCGTCATGCATGTGTTCGGCTTCTCGATCAACGCGCTAACACTGTTCGGGCTGGTGCTGGCGATCGGTATCGTCGTCGATGACGCCATCGTCGTGGTCGAGAACGTCGAGCGCAACATCGAGCAGGGATTGACGCCAAAGGACGCGGCGTATCAGGCAATGCAGGAAGTCACCGGGCCGATCATCGCGATCGCGCTGGTGCTGATCGCGGTGTTCGTGCCGCTGGCTTTCATCACAGGATTGACCGGCCAATTCTACAAGCAGTTCGCGCTGACGGTGGCCATCTCGACGGTGATTTCGGCGTTTAATTCGCTGACGCTGTCGCCGGCGCTGGCGGCGGTGCTGCTGAAATCCCACGATGCGCCAAAGGACGCGCTGACCCGCGGCATGGACCGCGTGCTCGGCTGGTTCTTCCGGCGTTTCAACCGTTTCTTTCACCGCAGTTCCGAAGCCTATGGCGGCGGCGTCAAGCGGGTGATCTCGCGGCGGGCGATCGTGATGGTCGCCTATGTCGCGCTGATCGGCGTCACGTTTGGCCTGTTCAAGGCGGTGCCCGGCGGCTTCGTGCCCGGCCAGGACAAGCAATATCTGGTCGGCTTCGCGCAACTGCCTGATGGCGCGACGCTGGACCGCACCGAAGAGGTGATCCGCCGCATGGGCGATATCGCCTTGAAGCTGCCGGGCGTCGAAAGCGCCGTGGCGTTTCCCGGCCTGTCGATCAACGGTTTTACCAACAGCTCCAATTCGGGAATCGTGTTCGTCACCTTGAAGCCTTTTGAAGAGCGCAAGGCCGCCAATCTCAGCGCGGGCGCGATCGCCGGCCAGCTCAACGGCAAGTTCTCCGCGATCCAGGAAGCCTTCATTGCCATGTTCCCGCCGCCGCCGGTGGCGGGACTGGGCACCATCGGCGGCTTCAAGCTGCAGATCGAGGATCGCGCCGGGCTGGGCTATGAGGCGCTCAATGACGCCACCAAGGCGTTCATCGCCAAGGCCAGCGCGGCGCCGCAACTGGCCGGACTGTTCTCCAGCTATCAGGTCAACGTGCCGCAGCTTTATGCCGATATCGACCGCACCCGGGCGCGACAGCTCAGCGTGCCCGTGACCAGCGTGTTTGAAACCATGCAGATCTATCTCGGCTCGCTCTACGTCAACGACTTCAACAAGTTCGGCCGCACCTATTCGGTGCGGGTGCAGGCGGACGCAAAATTCCGCGCCCGCGCCGACGATGTCGGGCTGTTGAAGGTGCGCTCCGACACCGGCGAGATGGTGCCGCTGTCGGCGCTGCTGAAGATCAAGGAGAGCGCCGGGCCGGAACGCGCCATGCGTTACAATGGCTTCCTCACCGCCGATCTCAATGGCGGTGCGGCGCCCGGCTATTCGACCGGGCAGGCCCAGGACGTGGTCGAGAAAATCGCGGCGGAGACCTTTCCAAAGGGCATCGCGTTCGAGTGGACCGACCTGACGTATCAGGAGATCATTGCCGGCAATTCGTCGCTGGTGGTGTTTCCGGTAGCGCTATTGCTGGTATTCCTGGTGCTCGCCGCGCAATATGAGAGCCTGACCCTGCCGCTGTCGATCATCATGATCGTGCCGATGGGATTGCTGGCGGCGATGCTCGGCGTCTGGCTGACCAAGGGCGACAACAACGTGTTCACGCAGATCGGGTTGATCGTGCTGGTGGGACTGTCGGCCAAGAATGCCATCCTGATCGTGGAGTTCGCGCGCGAGCTGGAATTCGCCGGACGTACGCCCGTGCAAGCCGCGATCGAAGCCAGCCGCTTGCGGCTGCGGCCGATCCTGATGACCTCGCTTGCCTTCATCATGGGCGTGGTGCCGCTGGTGATCTCCACCGGCGCAGGTTCCGAGATGCGTCATGCCATGGGGGTTGCGGTGTTTTCAGGCATGATCGGCGTCACGGCGTTCGGCATTTTCTTTACGCCGATGTTCTACGTGCTGCTGCGCGCCTTGGCCGGTAACCGGCCGCTGACGCAGCATGGCGAGGCATCGGTGGGAAATATCGCGCGCCATCCGGCCGAGTGAGGATGTGGTCGTGTCCCGGACGCGGTGCAGCGTGTCATAAGCGCGTTTACGCGCGTCTTCGACACGCTATGGCTCCGCAGAGCCGGGACCCACACTTGTGTCGCGGACATATGGACCCCGGCGCTGCGCTGCGTCCGGGGAACGCACATTGTCAGCAGTTCGTTACGGCAGCGTGTAAGCTGTCTTCACCGTCGTATAAAACTCCGCCGCGTATCTTCCCTGTTCGCGGGCGCCGAAGCTGGAGCCTTTTCGGCCGCCGAACGGCACGTGGTAGTCGACGCCGGCGATCGGCAGGTTGACCATCACCATACCGGCTTCGGAATTGCGCTTGTAGTCGCTGGCGTATTTCAGGCTGGTGGTACAGATGCCGGATGACAGGCCAAAATCGGTGTCATTCGCGGTCGCCAGCGCTTCGGCATAATCCTTGACCCTGATGACCGCGGCCACCGGCCCAAAGATTTCCTCGCGCGCGATCCGCATCGTGTTGCTCACGTCAGTGAACAAGGCCGGCTGCAGATAGAAGCCGGGCGCATCGCGGTTCAGACGCTCGCCACCGAAGGCGAGTTTTGCTCCCTCGTCCTTGCCGATCGAGATATATTTGAGATCCTGGTCGAGCTGGCTCTGATCGACCACCGGGCCGATATCCGTGCCGGCCTTGACGGCGTCGTCGATCTTCAGGCCGCGCATCCGCTCGGTCAGCGCCTCGACGAATTTGTCGTGGATCCCCGCGGTGACGATCAGGCGCGAAGCGGCGGTACAGCGCTGGCCGGTGGAAAAGAACGCGCTGTTGGCGGCGCATTCCACCGCGACTTTCAGGTCCGCGTCGTCGAGAACGACCAGCGGGTTCTTGCCGCCCATTTCGAGCTGAAACTTCTTCATCGGCCGCGAGGCGATGCAGGCCGCGGCAACCTTCTGGCCGGTGGAGACCGAGCCGGTGAAGCTGATGGCCGCGACATCAGGATGTTCGAGCAGGACGGCGCCAACTTCCGAGCCGCGCCCGAGCACGAGGTTGAGCACGCCCTTGGGCAAACCGGCGCGGTGCAGGATATCGACCAGCGCCCACGACGAACCCGGCACGAGGTCGGCGGGCTTGATCACCACGGTGTTGCCATAGGCCAGCGCCGGCGCGATCTTCCAGGCTGGAATCGCGATCGGGAAATTCCACGGCGTGATCAGGCCGACGACGCCGAGCGCTTCGCGCGTGATCTCGATGTCGATGCCGGGGCGCACCGAAGCGAGCTTCTCGCCGGCCATCCGCAGGCATTCGCCGGCAAAGAACGCAAAGATCTGCCCGGCGCGCGCGACTTCGCCGATGCCTTCCGGCAGCGTCTTGCCTTCCTCGCGCGACAGCAGCCGGCCCAGTTCGTCCTTGCGCGCGAGGATCTCGTCCGACGCCTTCTTCAGAATGTCATAGCGCACTTGCGGCGTCGATCGCGACCAGGCCGGGAATGCGGCCTTTGCAGCTGATATCGCGGCCTCGGCTTGCGCGCGCGTGCCGCGCACCGCCTGGCCGACAATGTCCTTGGTGTCGGATGGGTTGACGTTGGGCGCGCGGGCGCCATCGGACAGCCATTCGCCGTCGATCAGATTGTTGAACATCAGCATGATGTGGACTCACTGTTGGAGAAAAACGCGTCGGTGCCAGCCGGCGGCATATTATCGCCCGTTGGCCTTGCGCCAAGCCGCAAAATCCTTCGGCGTCTGCTCGTCGGTTGCGGGGTAAAGGCCGAGGATCGAGCGGCCCTTGCGCACCTCCTCGGTAACAAAATCCTCGAACGCTGTCATCTCGACCGCCTCGTCGGCGATTTCATCGGCAAGATGCGCGGGGATCACGATCACCCCGTCGCTGTCGCCGAGAATGACGTCGCCGGGGAACACCGGCGCGTCGCCGCAGCCGATCGGCACGTTGATCTCGATCGCCTGGTGCAGCGTCAGATTGGTCGGTGCGCTCGGCCGCTGATGATAGGCGGGAAAGCCGAGCGCGGCGATTTCAGCCGAATCGCGAAAGCCGCCGTCGGTGATGACACCGGCCGCGTCGCGCTTCATCAGCCGCGTCACCAGGATCGCGCCGGCGGAAGCCGCGCGCGCGTCCTTGCGGCTGTCCATGACAAGCACCGCGCCGGGCGGGCAATCCTCGATTGCCTTGCGCTGCGGATGGGCACGGTCGCGAAACACCTCGATCTTGTTGAGGTCTTCGCGCGCCGGCATGTAACGCAGCGTGAAGGCTTCACCGACCAGCACCGGCTGATTTGGCCCGAGCGGATGCACATCCTGGATCATCTGGATGCGAAAGCCGCGCTTGAACAGCGCGGTGGCGACGGTAGCGGTGGAGACCGTTTTGAGTTTGTTGCGGGTGGTGTCGCTCAGTTTTGTCATGGTTTTTCCCTGGTTCGTCATTCGGGTTCGCTTCGCGCCCCGGAATGACAACCTTAATTACACCGCCCCGTGCGACTCGACATACAGCGCGTACACGGAGTGGCAGCTCGTCATATAGAGGCGGTTGTTCTTCGGGCCGCCGAAACAGAGGTTGGCGCAACGCTCCGGCAGCCGGATGAAGGCGAGCGGCTTGCCGGCGGAGTTGAACACCATCACCCCATCGAGGTCTTCGGACTTGCCCTTGAGCTGGAAGACTCTGCGTCCGCCGATTTCGGTCGGCTCGGCCTGCAGCGCGCCGTTGCTGCCCCAGCCGCACCACAGATTGCCGTCGCGATCGACCCGGAAGCCGTCGAGCGCGCCCTGGTCGGCGGCGTCGATCAGCTTGGTCCGGCTGCCGAGTGTGCCGTCGGCGTTGACGTCATAGGCCCAGATGCTGCGGTTGGGCGTGCCCTTCCACTCGACCACGTAAAGCTTCTTTTCGTCGGGCGAGAACGCCAGGCCGTTCGGATTGACGATGTCGGTAATGACGGCCGATATCTTGCCGTCCTTGTCGATGCGGTAGACGTTGGTCGTGGCCTGTTCGGGCTTTTCCTTGTTGCCCTCCCACTCGCCATTGATGCCGAACAAGGGATCGGTGAACCAGATGCTCTCGTCGGACTTCACCACGACGTCGTTCGGCGCGTTGAGCCGCTTGCCTTCGAACTTGTCGGCCAGCACCGTGATCTTGCCGTCCGTCTCGGTGCGGGTGACACGGCGGGTCACCGAATGCTCGCAGGTGACGAGACGGCCCTGGCGGTCGCGCGTGTTGCCGTTGGCATAGTTGGCGGGGCTCCGGAACACGCTGGTCTGGTTGGTCTTCTCGTCGAACTTCATGATCCGGTTGTTCGGGATGTCGGAGTACAGGAGATAGCCACCTTCCGGGAAATAGGCCGGGCCTTCGGCCCAACGCATGCCGGTAGCGACCTGTTCGATCGTAGACGAATAGATCCGGTATTTTGCAAAGCTCGGATCGAGGATCTGCACCGACGGATCAGGATAGCGCTGATTCATCGTGAACGGGAATGATTGCGCACCTGCGGCACGGGAAAGCAGTGTGGTGGCCGCAGTGGCGCCGGCTGCGGCGAGGATGTTGCGTCGTGTGATGCTCATGGCTGGTCCTCCCTGGGATATTCTTGTTTGGCAACAGGTCTTTCTGTCATTCCGGGATGCGCCCCTTGGCGCAGGCCCGGAATCCATAACCACGAGCGCGAGTATGGATCCCGGGCTCGTCCTTCTGACGCCCCGGAATGACGGTGCTAATAAATCGACGGCTCTCCCACCGGCTTGCCAAAGCCAGTCTCCAGAAAATCGAAATCGCAGCCTTCATTGGCCTGCTTGATGTGTTTAGTGAACATCCAGCCATAGCCGCGCTCGAACCGGCGCTCCGGCGCCTTCCATTCCGCGCGGCGCTTTGCAAGCTCCGCCTCCGGCACATCGAGGTTGATGGTGCGGGCGTCGACGTCGAGGGTGATGCGGTCGCCGTTTTTCACCAGCGCCAGCGGGCCGCCGATATAGGATTCCGGCGAGACATGCAGGATGCAGGCGCCATAGCTGGTGCCGCTCATGCGCGCATCCGACAGCCGCACCATGTCGCGCACGCCCTGCTTCACCAGTTTTGTGGGGATCGGCAGCATGCCCCATTCCGGCATGCCCGGGCCGCCCTGCGGTCCGGCATTGCGCAGGATCAGCACGTGATCGGCCGTGACGTCGAGATCGGGATCGTCGATCGCCTGCTTCATCGACGGGTAATCGTCGAACACCAGCGCCGGCCCGGTATGCTTGAGGAAGCGCGGCTCGCAGGCGGACGGCTTGATGACGCAGCCATCAGGCGCGAGGTTGCCCTTCAGCACCGCGAGCGCGCCTTCGGCATAGATCGGGTCCTGCACGGTGCGGATGACGTCGTCGTTATAAACTTCGGCGCGGGCGATGTTCTCGCCGAGCGTCTGGCCGGTCACGGTCATGACGTCGAGGTGCAGATGCTCCTTGATGCGGCTCATCAGGCCCGGCAAGCCGCCGGCATAGAAGAAATCCTCCATCAGGTATTTGTCGCCGCTCGGACGCACATTGGCGATGACAGGCACCTTGCGGCTGGCGATCTCGAAATCATCGAGCCCGATGTCCTGGCCGGCGCGGCGGGCCTGCGCGATCAGATGGATGATTGCGTTGGTCGAGCAGCCCATCGCCATCGCGACCGTGATCGCGTTCTCGAAGGCCTTTCGCGTCTGGATCTTGTTCGGCGTCAAATCCTCCCACACCATCTCGACGATGCGGCGGCCGCATTCCGAGGCCATTCGGATGTGGCCGGCGTCGGCGGCCGGGATCGAGGATGCGCCCGGCAGGGTCATGCCGATCGATTCGGCGATAGCGGTCATGGTCGAGGCGGTGCCCATGGTCATGCAGGTACCGTAGCTGCGGGCAATGCCGGCCTCGACATCGACCCAATCCTTGTCGGAGATTTTGCCGGCGCGCCGCTCGTCCCAGAATTTCCAGGCGTCCGAGCCGGAGCCCAGCGTCTTGCCCTTCCAGTTGCCGCGCAGCATCGGCCCGGCCGGAAGATAGATCGTCGGCAGGCCCATGCTGGTGGCGCCGAGCAGAAGGCCCGGCGTGGTCTTGTCGCAGCCGCCCATCAGCACGACGCCGTCGACGGGATGGCCGCGCAACAGTTCCTCCGCGTCCATCGCCAGCATGTTGCGATAGAGCATCGTGGTCGGCTTCAGGAACGATTCCGACAGCGACAGCGCCGGCAGCTCCATCGGAAAACCGCCCGCCATCAGGATGCCGCGCTTGACGTCGTCGACGCGGGATTTGAAATGCATGTGGCAGGGCTGCGCATCCGACCAGGTGTTCAAGATCGCAATGACGGGACGCCCCTTCCACTCCTCCGGCGCGTAGCCCATCTGCATCGCGCGCGAGCGGTGGCCGAAGGCGCGCAGATCGTCAGGCGCGAACCAGCGCGCGCTGCGAAGCTGGTCGGGGGTCTTGTTCTTGTCGGTCATGTCGGCACCCCTTCGTAGGATGGGTGGAGCGAAGCGATACCCATCACTGTTCCCGATGTGGTGATGGGTTTCGCGAAGTGCTCAACCCATCCTACGGACCGGTAGGGGTTACGTTTGCTGGTCATGACTGAGTACCCCATTTCTGGACGGTGTTGCGCTCGATGGTGCGGAAGATCCGGCGGCCTCTACGCATTTGACGCCCTCGAGGAGATGCACTAATGTATTAGTGTATTTGAGGCAAGCGCCTTCTGAAAGGACCGTTGTTCCGATGGGTCCAACGCCAATCGCCGCCCGCCGCGCCGCACCGCGTTCCCCCGAGCGGCTCGATCGCGACCGGCAGGCAGCGCCCCAGGTTTTCGAGCGTCTGCGCGGCATGATCATTTCGCTGGAACTGCCGCCGGGATCGCCGCTGTCGCGGGCCGCTTTGGCCGGGCAGTTCGGAATCAGTTCGACGCCGATCCGCGACGCCCTGATGCGGCTGGAAGAGGAAGGCCTGGTCGACGTGTTCCCGCAATATGCGACCGTGGTCAGCCGGGTCGATGTGCGGTTGGCCCAGCAGGCGCATTTCCTGCGGCAGGCGGTCGAGCTGGAGATCGTGCGCGGGCTGGCGATCAGCCATGACGAAGCCTTCGTTGCCGGGCTGAATGGAACAATCGTGCGCCAACAGCAATTCGCCAAGGGCGGCGAGTTCGAAAAATTCATGGCCGCCGACAATGAGTTCCACGCCCAGCTCTACACGGCGGCCGACAAGCAGGACATCTGGACGCTGGTGCGCAGCCGCAGCGGCCATATCGACCGGCTGCGCCGGCTGCATCTGCCCTCCCCCGGCAAGGCGCAGGACATCGTTCGACACCACAGGCTGATCGCCAAAGCGATCGACGCCGGCGATCCGGACGGGGCGCAGAAGCATCTGCGCACCCATCTGTCGGGAACGCTCAGCGAACTCGCCCAGATCCGCGCGCGGTATCCGGAATATCTGAGCGACTGAACACCGCAAATTAACCGCGCCATCAGGACGAATCGGTTCCGTCGATGCGGCGAATCGCACGCTGTCTACCCGACAACAGGCGGATTACGGCTTTTGGCCGGAACATCTGCAGCCGGGAAACCGTTGCAGGAGAACAAGGTTTCAGCGAAAATCGCAACCTGCCGTTGATCTGATTCCAGCGGGCGCCCGGAGAACCTTCTTTTGGCAAGAATATTGATTGTAGACGACGATACCGCGGTTCAGACGACGGTCCGCCTCTTGCTCGAGCGCGCAGGCCATAGCGTGGTTACCGCCGGTGATGGCCGTAAAGGGCTTGCGCTGTTCGAAAAGGAAGATTTCGATCTGCTGTTTCTCGATATCTTCATGCCGGGAATGGACGGGTTCGAGACCATGCGGCTGGCTCACCAGCTGCGGCCACTGATACCAATCGTCGTGATCTCGGGACGGCCGATATCTTCGGAAGAAGGCGGCGCCCCCGACTTCCTGACCATGGCGACCAAGCTTGGCGCCGTCTCCAGTCTGCAGAAGCCGTTCAAACCGGCGGCCCTGCTGGCGACCGTCACGAGCTGCCTGGAGGCCGCCAAACGCCTGTCGTCAAGTTCATCCCATGCCCCCGGCGGAGTTGCTTCCTGTCCGTAATGCGAAATAGCATTGCCGGGTTCGCCCAGCCGCTTGCCCGGGATGAACGGGAGGGCGAACGAATCAAAAAATGACGCTCACAACCAGGCTTGCCATCGCCATGATTGCGTTGGTCGCGCTCGCGGTTTCCGCGGTCGGCTGGCTGAGTTATCGCAACCTGGAACAGGCACTGCTGCTGCGCGCCCGCGACCGCATCGAGACGCATTCGCGGCAGGTCGCGACCGACCTCGAATATCACGCAGCCAGCGCTACAGGAGATGTCGCGGGCTTTCGTTCGGCGGCGGCGTTGCATGGATTGGTCCGCGCCCGAAGGGCGGGCGGCATCGATCCAGTGGATGGCGTCTCCGAAAAGACCTGGCGCGACCGGATAGCGACCCGCTTTGCGGCGGAGCTCGAAGCCAAGCCCACTTATGCGATGTTGCGGATCTTCAGCCATGATGACGACGGCCGTGAGATCGTCCGCGTCGACCGCATGGGCCCAAACGACACGGTTCGGATCGTTCCCGAAGAGGGACTGCAGAAGCGAAGCAACCGAAACTATTTCACGGAAACGCTCGCGCTCGGTCCCGGACAAATCTACGTTTCGCCGCTCGATCTTGGGCGCCGCGATGGACTGATCGAGGAGAGGCACAGGCCGACGATTCGGATCGCGACGCCGGTCTTCGCCGATGATGGCAAGCTGTTCGGCATTTTCATGATCAATGTCGATATGCGGCGGGCATTCGACCGCGTGCGGTCGTCGGTGTTGCCGGGCGAGACAATCTACCTCGTCAACCGGCAGGGCGACTATCTCATTCATCCCGATCGTTCACGCGAGTTCGGCACGCTGCTCGGCACGCCCAACGACTGGAAAGCCGACTTTCCACAACTGGCGGCGCAGGCAGGGGCAACCCGGGGCGTCGCCGAAATCATCCCGGATCACGCTGCCCGCTCGGGCGGGATAGCTCTCGCCCCTGTCCTGCTGGCTGGTACCGAATGGGTCGGCGTGATCGAAACCACCCCCAACGCCGTGATCATGGCGCCGGCCGCCAGCATCAGAAACACCTCCCTTCTGGTCGGAACCATCGCTGTATTGTGCGCGGCAGTGCTGGCCCTGCTGATCGCGAGGTCGCTGACCCGGCCGATCGTTCGCCTGACCGCCGCCGTGCATGGCGCCGCCCGGAACGGGAAAATCGCCATTCCGGTTGACGCCCGCGGCGAGACCGGCGTGCTGGCGCGTGCGTTCGCGAATGTGATCGAGGAGGTCAACGAGAAGACCGCAGCACTGCAGCAGGAGGTTCAGGAGCATCGCCGCACCATCGCGGCGCGCGACCACCACGCCGAGCGCGAGCGCCTGTTCAGCGCGGCGGTCGAATCATCCAGCGACGCGATCATCACGACGTCGCTCGACGGCACGGTCACCGGCTGGAACTCTGCCGCGGAACGATTGTACGGATACAGTGCGGCGGAAGCGGCCGGCAAGAACATCGCGATCCTGATGCCCCCCGGCCGGCTGCCCGAGGCGCAGGATATCCTGCGCCGGATCGGCTGGGGCGAAAGCATCGAGCACAACGAAACCACGCGTCTTCGCAAGGACGGCACGCCGGTCGAGGTTTCGCTCAGCATTTCGCCGATCAAGGCGCCCTCGGGCGCGACCATCGGCATATCGAAGGTTGCCCGCGACATTACCGACAGCAACAAGACCCGGCTGGCGCTGCGCCAACAGGCCGAGGAGCTTCGCCGCGTCTTCGAGACTTCGCAGGACCTGATCATGGTGACGGATTCACAGGGATCCGTGGTCCAGATCAGCCCGAGTTGCGCCGTCATCCTGGGCTATTCGCCCGGCGAGATGATCGGCCGCAGTGGAGAAGACTTCATCCATCCCAATCATCTCGAGAACTCGCGCCAGGAAATGCGCGCCCTGCGGCGCGGGCAACGCCCGACGATTGCGGACACGCGTTGCTTCCACAAGAGCGGACGCGAAGTGTGGCTGTCCTGGCTCGGGGTCTGGTCCCAACCGGTGAGACGGTTCTTCTTTGTCGGCCGCGACATGACCGAGACCCGCCGGGCGCAGGAAACCTTGCGTGAAAGCGCACAGCTGGCCCGCGGGATCATCAACACGGCGCTCGATGCCTTTGTCCAGATGGATGATCAGGGCACGATCGCGGACTGGAATTCGCAAGCCGAGAATATCTTCGGCTGGACACGGGATGAAGCGGTCGGAGCCAAGCTCAGCGACCTGATCATTCCGTACGCCCATCGCGACGCGCACACGGCCGGCCTGGAACGATTTCTGCGCACCGGTGACGGGGTGATCCTCGGCCGCCGTCTCGAGATCGACGCGATGCGCCGCGACGGCAAGGAGATCAAGGTCGAACTGAGCGTCACCGCGCTGAAGCGCCGCAACGGCTTCGTGTTCAACGGTTTCATACGCGACCTCACCGACAAGATCGCCACTGAGGACCGCATCCGGCAGTCCGAGAAGATGGAAGCCGTCGGCCAGCTCACCGGCGGCATCGCGCATGATTTCAACAACATCCTGACCGTCATCACCGGGACGATCGAAATCCTGGCCGACGCCGTCAAGGACGAGCCGCAACTGGCGGCCATCACGCGGATGATTGACGAAGCCGCGTCGCGCGGCGCCGACCTCACCCAGCATCTATTGGCGTTCGCGCGCAAGCAGCCGCTCGAGCCTCAGGAAACCGACGTCAATACGCTGATCATCGATACCGCGAAACTGCTGCAACGTACGCTCGGCGAGCATGTCGAGATCGAATCGGTATTCGAAGACGAATCCTGCCCGGCGATCGTCGATCCCAATCAACTGGCCACCGCCATCCTCAATCTCGCCCTCAACGCCCGCGATGCGATGCCTGACGGAGGCAAGCTGATCATCGAAACCGGCATGGTCGTCCTCGATGAGCAATACGCCAGGACGCACAATGACGTCCGGCCGGGCCGCTACGCGATGATCGCGGTCAGCGATACCGGAACCGGCATTCCGGCAGCAATCCTCGACAAGGTGTTCAATCCGTTCTTCACCTCGAAGGGGCCCGGCAAGGGAACCGGCCTCGGGCTCAGCATGGTCTATGGCTTCGTCAAGCAATCCGCCGGCCACATCATGATCTACAGCGAGGAAGGCCACGGCACGACGATCAAGATGTACCTGCCGCCGGCCTCAGGCGCGTCGCTTGCGGCCGGGCCGAGCCACGGGCCGACGGTCGAGGGCGGCAATGAGACGATCCTGGTGGTCGAAGACGATGCGCTGGTGCGCAATTACGTGCTGACGCAACTGCATTCGCTCGGCTACGTCACGCTGGATGCGGGAAACGCGACGGAGGCGCTCGCGATCGTCAACGCCGGCCACCCGTTCGACCTGCTGTTCACCGACGTGATCATGCCCGGCCTCAACGGTCGCCAGCTCGCCAACGAGATGCTGAAGATCAAACCCGAGCTGAAAGTGCTGTTCACGTCAGGCTATACCGAAAACGCGATCATCCACCACGGCCGACTCGACGAGGGCGTGCTGCTGCTGGCCAAGCCCTATCGCAAATCGGATATGGCCATCATGATCCGCAAGGCCCTCGGCGACTAGAGCCTTTTCTGTTCCGATTAAATCGGAACAGAACACTAGATTTCTAGATTATACGCGTTTTCTTGACGCGAACCGGTGTCCACTTCGCTGGAAAACGCGCTAAAGCGGGATGGAGTTAGGTTGAATCGATTTGGGATTCCCAAATCAGTAGGTTTCTGATTCACCATGCTGGCTG
>NZ_JAFCMD010000041.1:0-32801 GCF_018130105.1 Bradyrhizobium sp. AUGA SZCCT0160 | reverse complement strand
GCGCCAGGACCACACGGTTTTGCCGTACGCTTATCCACGCCGTCGTCGAGGCGTAAACCAGCGTCCACCGCAACCCGCCCAACGTCCGTGACGACGGCCGACGCCCTTCTGACCAGGGCGGGATGGCGATAGATGCGCACTGATTTGGGCTGGCCGACAACAGAAATATTTTTGATTTACAGAACTTTTCTACTTGACACGACTTCTGTAAAACGGAATTGATTTGCCCGTCGGGTTGTTTTGTCGCAGGCGACGACGACATTTGCGATTGTGAGGGCAGCGACTGGGCGGAAGCGATCCCATCCATCGTCGTCCCGGCCTAGTGCGCAATTGCGCACGGGGGGCCGGGACCCATACGCCGCGGCGCCCATTGTAGCGCAGAGTAACTAACGTGACAGTCTCACCGAGAAGCCGCGGCGTATGGGTCCCGGCTCAAGGCCGGGACGACGCCGGTGTTTGGCGATGGTCTCACGCCGCGCGGATGTTCGCCATGAAGCGGTCGAGCTCTTCGCGCAGCCGCGTGCTTTCGCTCGACAGCGTGCGTGCCGAATGCAGCACCTCTTCCGAGGCCGTACCGGTCTCGGTCGCGCCGCGGTTGACCTGCATGATGCTGGCGGCGGCTTCCTCGGTGCCTTGCGCGACGTTCTGGACGCTGCGTGCGATTTCCTGGGTCGCCGAGCTCTGCTGCTCGACCGCGTCCGCAATCGTCGTGGCGATGTCGGAGATCTTGCCGATGGTGCCGCCGATTTCCTTGATCGCGGCGACCGATTCCTGGGTCGCGCCCTGCATGCCCGAGATGTGATTGGAGATCTCGTCGGTCGCCTTTGCGGTCTGGCTGGCGAGCGACTTGACCTCGGAGGCAACGACGGCAAAGCCGCGGCCGGCATCACCGGCGCGGGCCGCCTCGATGGTCGCGTTCAGCGCCAGCAAATTGGTCTGCTCGGCAATCGCCGTGATCAGCTTGACCACGTCACCGATCTCCTGTGCTGCGCGCGACAGTTTTCCGATGCGGTTATCGGTCTGTTCGGCCTGGCGCACCGCGGCTTCCGCAATCTGGCTGGATTCCTTGACGCGGCGGCCGATCTCGTCGACGGAGGCCGACAGCTCCTCGGTCGCGGATGCCACCGATTGCATGTTGCCGGACGCCTGTTCCGAAGCGCCGGCGACCTGGCTCGACAGGCTCTGGGTGGTTTCCGCGGTTCGCGTCAACGTTCCCGCGGAGGCTTCCAGCTGCACGGCCGAGGCCGAAACGTTGGAGACGATGGCGCCCACCGCGGCCTCGAATTCGTCGGCAAAGCGAATGAGTTCGGCGCGGCGCGCGGCGCTGCTCGCCTTGTTCTGCGCCTCTTGCGTGGCGGCGTCGCGTTCGGCCTTGGCGACCGCCTGGACCTTGAACTCCTCGACCGCGCTGGCCATTTCGCCAAGTTCGTCCTTGCGCCCGAGGCCGGGCAGCACGACGTCGAAATTGCCGGCGGCGAGTTCACGCATCGCCTTGCACATTGCGATCATCGGCTTGGAAATGCCCTTGCCGAGGAAGAACGCCCAGATACAGCCGAGCAGGAAGCCGCCCGCCGCCAGGATCAGGATCAGCCGTTCGGTTTCGCCGATGCTCGCGTTCGACTCGGCCTCGAGCCGCTTCTGATCGGCCAGCAGGCTGGACTTCATGACGGCGGCGCCCTTGCTGATCGCAGTGGCGGAATCCGTCATGTCGAGCGTCAGATCGTCGATTTCCTTGGCGTTGTGAATCAGCTTGGCCAGCGCCTCCCGGTAGGCTTCCAGAAGCCCGGCGGACTCCTTGAGGTCAGCCACGACCTTGTCAGTCTTCGAGGAAATCGATTTGAGCGAGTTCTCGACGAATTTCAGACGCGCCAACGCGCTGGCGGCCACCGCCTTGTCGGCATTGATGACGAACGTGTTGACCAGCCCGGTGACGGCCTGAAACTGCTCGTAGACCTTCTTCGTGCCAAGACTGATGACCTGCTGCTCGGACTCCTCGGCGTTGCTGGGGAGATCGTCGAGCTTGTAGTGCAGCGACATGCCGCTGCGCGTGAGCTGGTTCTGGGTGATCCGCGCGCTTTCGTCCTTGACCTTGACGACGTCGGCAAAGATCTTGGCAAAGGCGCGGAATTCCCGCTCCAGCTTGGCGAGCTGTTCAAGCCGGCCCGGATCGGTGGTGCCCTTCATCGAGGCAATAATGGCTGCCTTCAGGCTGGCTTCGGCCGTCAGCGCCGCTTTGCCATCCTCTTCCTTGGCCGTGACCACGAAATAGCGGGCGAGCGAACTATAGGAAATCAGCTCGCGGTCGATGTCGCGCGCCAGGTCGGCTTCCTGCACGCTGCGCCGGTAGGCGTCCACGCCTGCGGAAACGTGTTCAAACCCGAGAAAGGCAAAGGCCATGCTGGCCGCCGAGATGGCCAGCGTCACGGCAAAGCCAAGCATGATCTTGGCGCGGAATCGAAAGGTTGGGAGTTTGATCGAGAACAAGCCCGTACGTTTCTTAAATCCCACCTCAAGCCCCCCGTTTTCGTTCTGAAAACCCGGATCGGGAGGCGCTGCCCCCGATCCAGTGCGCAAAACTAAGGCACAATGGATAAGGGTGCGTAAATTCCGGTCCCATTCCCCTTGGGTTGCACGGCCGGAAGCATGCTTTTTTTGTCTCGGTCCCCCTTTGGGGCCCGGACGGTCTCCGAAAGTATGATGCGGTGCGGGGTGGACGCGATCCCGTCAATCTACCTTCCGCCACGCGCAGCGCTTTGGCTACAGCTCGACTCGCCCGCTGGAGACGGCCGAAGAATCGGCTGACCGACGCCGCGTCGCCGCGAGGATGTCATCACAATGACAGGGGCGACCAAAATCCTAGTTGCAAGTTCCCTCGCCCGTGTTTCTAATTGGAATAATTATAAAACATCGGGAGGTATCACGCGTGTCTACCATCAAATTGACGGTGAACGGCAAGGCTGTCTCAGCCGACGTCGAGGACCGGACCCTCCTCGTCCATCTCTTGCGCGAAAACCTGAACCTGACCGGCACCCATGTCGGCTGTGATACCAGCCAGTGCGGCGCCTGCGTCGTCCATATCGACGGCCGGGCGGTCAAATCCTGCACCGTGCTGGCCGGCCAGGCCGCCGGGTCCAACGTCACCACCATCGAGGGCATCTCGAAGGGCGACGAATTGCACCCGATGCAGGCGGCGTTCCGCGACAATCACGGCCTGCAGTGCGGTTATTGCACCCCGGGCATGATCATGTCGTCGATCGATATCGTGCACCGCCATGGTGCCAAGCTCGACGAGGAAACCGTCCGGCAGGAGCTGGAAGGCAACATCTGCCGCTGCACCGGCTACCACAACATCGTCAAGGCGGTGCTCGATGCGGCCGGCCGCATGAAGGTCTCGCAGGCGGCTGAATAGCCGCCGCAGACCACCAAGACTGAATCCAAGACCGCGTTTCGATGGAAATGGCGGGAACAATAATTCCGGTCGGGAGGACAGGACATGGGCGTTGAAGGCATTGGCGCAAGCGTTGTGCGCAAGGAAGACCGCCGTTTCATTACCGGCAAGGGCCGTTACGTCGACGACATCAAGATTGTGGGCCTGACCCACGCGCACTTCATCCGCAGCCCGCACGCCCACGCCAAGGTAAAGAGCATCGATACGTCAGCGGCAAAGGACATGCCCGGCGTGGTCGGCGTCCTGACCGGCCAGCAGATCGTCGACGACAAGGTCGGCAATCTGATTTGCGGCTGGGCCATCACCTCGAAGGATGGCACCGGCATGAAGATGGGCGCATGGCCGGCGATGGCGCCGGAGACCGTGCGCTTCGTCGGCCAGGCGGTCGCGGTCGTGATCGCCGAGACCAAGAACCAGGCCAAGGACGCCGCCGAAGCCGTCGTCGTCAATTACGAAGAACTCCCGGCCGCATCAGATATTCGCGCGGCCATCAAGCAAGGCGCGCCGCAGCTTCACCCGGAAGCGCCCGGCAACGTGATCTACGACTGGACGATCGGCGACGAGGCCGCGACCGAAGCCGCGTTCAAAGCGGCGGCCAACGTGGTTTCGCTCGACATCACCAACAACCGCTTGGTGCCGAACGCGATGGAGCCGCGGGCGGCGATCGGCGAGTATAATGAGGCGGAAGAGCACTTCACGCTCTATACGACCTCGCAAAATCCGCATGTCGCCCGTCTCGTGTTGTCGGCGTTCTATAACATCGCCCCGGAGCACAAATTGCGGGTGGTGGCGCCCGACGTCGGCGGCGGCTTCGGCTCCAAGATCTTCATCTACCCGGAGGAGATGGTGGCGCTGTGGGCCTCCAAGAAGGTGGGGCGTCCGGTGAAGTGGACCGGCGATCGCACCGAGGCCTTCCTGACCGACGCCCATGGCCGCGATCACCTGACCAATGCCGAACTTGCGCTCGACGCCAACAACAAGATCACCGGCTTGCGCGTCAAGACCTATGCCAATCTCGGCGCCTACATGTCGCTGTTCTCGTCGTCGGTGCCGACCTATCTCTACGCGACGCTGTTGTCGGGCCAGTACAACATACCCAACATCTTCGCCGAGGTGATCAGCGTCTACACCAACACCACCCCGGTCGACGCCTATCGCGGCGCGGGCCGGCCCGAAGCGAGTTTCGTGGTGGAACGGCTGCTGGAGACGGCGGCGCGGCAGTTGAAGGTCGATCCGGCGGAATTGCGCCGCAAGAACTTCATCACGCAATTTCCGCATCAGACGCCTGTCATCATGGCCTACGATATCGGCGATTTCGGCGCCTCGCTCGACTCGGCGATGAAGGCGATCGACTACGCCGGCTTCCCGGCGCGCAAGGCGAAAGCCAAGTCCGAAGGCAAGCTGCGCGGCATCGGCCTCTCCTGTTACATCGAGGCCTGCGGCATCGCGCCGTCGAAAGCGGTCGGCAGCTTAGGGGCCGGCGTCGGCCTGTGGGAATCCGCTGAGGTCCGCGTCAACCCGGTCGGCACCATCGAGATCCTCACCGGCTCGCACAGCCACGGCCAGGGCCATGAAACCACCTTCTGCCAGCTGGTGGCCGAACGCCTCGGCGTTCCCATCAGCCAGGTGCAGATCGTCCATGGCGACACCGACAAGGTGCAGTTCGGCATGGGCACCTACGGTTCGCGCTCGGCCGCCGTCGGCCTGACCGCGATCCTCAAAGCGATGGAGAAGGTCGAGGCCAAGGCCAAGAAGATCGCAGCCCATGCGCTCGAAGCCTCCGAAAGCGACATCGTGATCGAAAACGGCGAGTTCAAAGTCACCGGCACCGACAAGTCGATCGCGCTGCCGATGGTCGCGCTCGCCGCCTACACGGCGCACAATCTGCCCGACGGCATGGAGCCGGGCCTGAAGGAGGGCGCGTTCTACGACCCGACCAACTTCACCTTCCCGGCCGGCGCCTATATCTGCGAACTCGAGGTCGACGCCGCCACCGGCAAGACCTCCTTCGTCAACTTCGTGGCGGCGGACGATTTCGGCCGGCTGATCAACCCGATGATCGTCGAAGGTCAGGTCCATGGCGGTCTCGCCCAGGGCATCGGCCAGGCACTGCTGGAAGGCGCTGCGTATGACAGTTCGGGTCAGCTGCTGACGGCGTCGTTCATGGATTACGCCATGCCGCGCGCCGACGATCTGCCGTCGTTCAAACTGAACCACACCACGACGCTGTGTCCGGGCAACCCGCTCGGCGTCAAGGGCTGCGGCGAAGCCGGCGCGATCGGTGCATCGGCCGCGGTGATCAACGCGATCACGGATGCGATCGGCAACAACAAACTCGAAATGCCGGCGACGCCCGATCGCGTCTGGCACGCCATTCACGGTTGAGAGGGAGAGAACAATGTACGAGACCACTTATCATCGCCCCTCCTCGGTCGACGAAGCCGTGGCGCTTTTCGGCAAAGGCTCGGATTCGAAATATCTCGCCGGCGGCCATACGCTGATTCCCGTGATGAAGCAGCGGCTGGCCGCGCCGTCCGACGTGATCGATCTCGGTAAGATCAAGGAGCTGATCGGGATTGAAGCGTCAGGCGATACGCTTGTTATCAAGGCGGCCACGACCTATTTCGACATCATGCAAAGCGCTGATGTGAAGAAGTCGATCCCGGCGATCGCCTATCTCACGTCCGTGCTCGGCGATCCCGCGGTACGACACCGCGGCACGATCGGCGGCTCGATTGCCAACAACGACCCGGCGGCGGATTTTCCCGCGGCATTGGTCTCGCTCGGCGCCACGGTGAAAACCAACAAGCGCTCGATCGCGGCGGATGATTTCTTCAAGGGCCTGTTCACGACGGCGCTGGAAGACGGCGAGATCATTACCGCGGTGTCGTTCCCGGTGCCGGCCAAGGCTGGTTACGAGAAGATGCGCCATCCCGCCTCACGCTTCGCGCTGACCGGCGTGTTCGTGACCAAGACCAAGGCCGGTGACGTCAGGGTTGCGGCAACAGGTGCATCGCAAAACGGCGTCATGCGGGTACCGGCGATCGAGGCCGCGCTGAAGGCGAACTGGTCAGCGGGCGCGCTCGATAGCGTCAAGGTCTCCGACAGCGGCATGCTCGCCGATATCCACGGCTCCGCCGCCTATCGCGCCAACCTGGTCAAGGTAATGGCGCAACGCGCGGTGACTGCGGCGGGCTAATAGCGTCAAAACACAAGTTCCCATGCAAGCGGCGCGCAGCGATGCGCGCCGCTCTGCATTTAGTCGGATTCTCGACAAAGAATGCTTGCCACGCGCAGCCGGAGGCGAGACAATTTAGCTAATCAGCTAATTAAAAATACCTCTTTGGGAGAACAAGACGTGCTCGACAAACCCGCCGCCCAATCCGCAGTTCGCGCCTCCGGCCCGCTCGCCGGTTTTCGCATCGTCGAGTTCGCGGGCATTGGCCCGGGTCCGTTCGCCTGCATGATGCTGGCCGACATGGGCGCGGAGGTCGTGACGCTCGACCGCGTCGGCGCCAGGAAGAATTTGAAATCGGTGGCGGGACGTGGCCGCAAAGTCGTCGAACTCGATTTGAAGGACAAGGCGTCAGTCGCAAGCGTGCTCGATCTGCTCGCCAATGCCGACGCGCTGATCGAAGGCTTTCGTCCCGGCGTGATGGAGCGGCTGGGGCTCGGGCCTGACGTCGTGATGGCGCGCAATCCGCGCCTGGTGTTCGGCCGCATGACCGGCTGGGGTCAGGAAGGCCCGCTGGCGCAGGCCGCCGGCCATGACATCAATTACATCTCGGTGTCAGGCGCGCTCGCCGCGATCGGCACCAAAGAGAAGCCGGTGCCGCCGCTCAATCTGGTCGGCGATTTCGGCGGCGGCGCGCTCTATCTCGTGGTCGGCGTCCTCGCCGCGCTGCTGGAAGCGTCGAAATCCGGCAAGGGCCAGGTGGTCGATGCCGCGATGTGCGACGGCGCGGCATCGCTGATGTCGATGTTCTTCGACATGACCGCGATCGGCCGCTGGACCGAAGGACGCGATCAGAATTTCCTCGACGGCGGCGCGCATTTCTACGGCGTTTACGAATGCTCCTGCGGCAATTTCATTTCGATCGGATCGATCGAGCCGCAATTTTACGCCCTGCTCCGCGAACACGCCGGCCTGACCGACGCCGATTTCGACGCCCAGATGGACCGCAACGCCTGGCCGGCGCTGAAGGAAAAGCTGACAAAGGTGTTCAAGAGCAAGAGCCGCGAAGACTGGTGCAAGATCATGGAAGGCACCGACATCTGCTTCGCGCCGATCCTGACCATGGCGGAAGCGCCGAAGCATCCGCACAACGCCGCGCGAAAGATCTTCGTCGAACGCCACGGCGTGACCCAGCCCGCGCCGGCGCCGCGCTTTTCGCGGACACCATCGGCGATCCGGGATGCGGTGAAGGCGGAGATTGCCGATTTGACGAGCGCGTGGAAGGCGGGGCGGTAATTCTCTCTGTCGTCCCGGCCTTGAGCCGGGACCCATACGCCGCGGCAGAAATTGTTTGGCGCGCTGGTCGCTGTCTTTCTTTTCCACCCATACGCGCCGCGGCGTATGGGTCCCCCGATGCGCAATTGCGCATCTGAGCTCAAGGCCGGGACGACACTGAGTTTGACGGCGTGCGTTACGCCGCATCCACCTTCAGCACGCCCCTGCGAATCTGATCTTCCTCGATCGATTCGAACAGCGCCTTGAAATTGCCCTCGCCAAAACCGTCGTCGCCCTTGCGCTGGATGAACTCGAAGAAGATCGGCCCGATCGCGTTGGCCGAGAAGATCTGCAACAGCACCTTGGTATGGCCGCCTTCGACGACGCCCTCGCCGTCGATCAGGATGCCGTCGCGCTGCAGCCGTGCGACGTCCTCGCCATGGCAGGGCAGCCGCGCGTCGATCTTCTCGAAATAAGTCAGCGGCGGTGACGGCATGAACGGCAAGCCGTCGGCGCGCAGCGTCTCCACCGTCCCGTAAATATCCCGCGCGCCGCAGGCGATGTGCTGGATGCCCTCGCCGCGATAGGTGTTGAGATATTCCTCGATCTGGCCGGAATCGCCGGCGTCCTCGTTGATCGGAATCCGGATCTTGCCGTCCGGGCTGGTCAGCGCGCGCGAGAACAGGCCGGAGGCGCGCCCCTCGATGTCGAAGAAACGGATCTGGCGGAAGTTGAACAGCTTTGCGTAGAAGCCGGTCCAGACATCCATGCGGCCGCGATGGACGTTGTGGGTGAGGTGATCGATGTAGAACAGACCGGCGCCGGCGGGCCGCGGGTCTTTGGCGCCGAGCCATTCGAACTCGCTGTCATAGGCCGAGCCCTTGGCGCCGTAGCGGTCGACGAAATACAAGAGGCTGCCGCCGATGCCCTTGATGGCGGGAACGTCGAGCGTCTTCTGCGCGGACGGGATATCCGCGGGCTCCGCACCGAGCGAAATCGCGCGCGCGTAAGCCTGCTTCGCATCCACCACGCGGAACGCCATCGACGGCGCGCAGGGGCCGTGGGCAGCCACAAAGGCAAAACCGTGGGTGCCGGGCTCCTCGTTGACGAGGTAATTGATGTCGCCCTGGCGATAGACCGTGATGTTCTTTGTCTTGTGGCGGGCGACCGGCACGTAGCCCATCAGCTTGAACAGCGCGTGCAGTTCTTCCGGTTTTGGATGGGCGTATTCGACGAACTCGAAACCGTCGGTGCCCATCGGGTTGTCGGCGCTGATGGTAGCGGCCGGCGCGTCATGCGGAAACGGACCCATGGCGGAATCTCCTTCTTGATCTGATCCATGGAGTTTCCGCCAGGTCAGGCGCAATGTGCATGCAAATCGCGGCGAGATTGGCTATAGTTTCGCACAGTTCGTGCATCAAATGGGTATTTCACGCATGATTCCGGTAGACGCTTTCGACCTCAAAATGCTGGCCGCGCTGCAGGACGACGGCCGGCTGACCAACCAGCAACTGGCCGATCTGGTCGGCCTGTCGGCATCGCAGTGCTCGCGGCGGCGGATGCGGCTCGAGGAAGAAAAAGTGATCGCGGGTTATCACGCCGACCTCGCTAGCGAGGCGCTCGGCTTCAACCTGATCGCCTTCATCCACATCACGCTGGCGACGCATTCGCCCGACAACGCCAAGAAATTCCGCGCGCTGGTGGGGCGCGTCGACGCGATCCAGGAGGCCTATTCGCTGACCGGTGATGCCGATTACCTGCTCAAGGCCGTGCTGCGCGACCTCAAGAGCCTGTCCGACATCGTCAACAACGTGCTGATGCCGCACCAGAGCGTCGCGCATGTGCGCTCGTCGATCGTGCTGGACCGGCTGAAGGAAAGCGCGAAGCTGCCGCTAAAGGAACTGGCGCGGTAGAATTCGAGGGAGGTGGCCGAAATCGAGGGGTATTCGCCATTATCTTCCGCAAGCGAATTTGCGATGATGCGGTCCAAGATCAATGCGAAGAGACCACCATGGCGCTGCAACTCCGGCCGAACTGCGAATATTGCGACAAGGATCTGCCGCCGAACGCGACGGACGCGCGGATCTGCTCCTATGAGTGCACGTTCTGCGCGGACTGCGCCGACAACAAGCTGCACAATGTGTGCCCGAACTGCGGCGGCGGCTTTGTGCCGCGGCCGATCCGCCCCGCTCAGGAATGGCGGCCGGGCGTCTGCGTTGTAAAGCAGGCACCGTCAGACAAGCGCGTGCATCTGAAGTTCAGCGTCGAGGACTGCGCGGCGCATTCGGCGCGGCTTAGGGATATTGCTCCGCAGGATCGCTAGTCTCGCCACATCGTCATTGCGAGCCACCGGGTCGCAATGACGTAGAGAGAGCATCACCCCGCCGGCGTGATCGTGCCCTCGACCTCGCCAAAGCCGACGCGATAGCCATCGCCCTGGCACCAGCCGCGCATCACCAGCGAATCGCCGTCTTCCAGGAACGTACGCTTGACGCCGCCGGGCAACTCAACCGGCTCGGTGCCGTTCCAGCTGATCTCCAGCAGGCTGCCGCGCTGATCCTTTTCCGGGCCGGAGATGGTGCCGCTGCCTAGGAGATCGCCGACATTCATGGCGCAGCCTGATGAGGCGTGGTGCACCAATTGCTGCACCGACGACCAGTACATGTATTTGAAATTGGTGTGGCAGATGCCGGCGGCCGCGTTCATGGAGCCGGCGCGCAGGGCGACGTCGAGCTGCATGTCGTAATTGTTCGGCTGCGCCTGGCGCAGATATTCCAGCGGCTGCGGGTCCTGCGCGGGCCCCTGGACGCGGAACGGCTCCAGCGCCTCGCGCGTCACGATCCACGGGCTGATCGAGGTCGCGAACGCCTTGGCCTGGAACGGGCCGAGCGGCACATATTCCCACTGCTGGATATCGCGCGCGCTCCAGTCATTGAGGATCACAAACCCGAAGATCATCTCTTCGGCCTGTTTTTCCGTCAGCATCTCGCCGATCGCCGACGCCTGTCCGACCACCACGCCCATTTCCAGTTCGAAATCGAGCCGCTTGCAGGGCCCGAAGCTCGGCACGTCAGCGGTCGGCGGCTTCAATTGCCCGCGCGGCCGGCGCACCCTGGTGCCGCTGACGACGACCGTGGATGCGCGGCCGTTGTAGCCAATCGGCATATGCAGCCAGTTCGGCTGCAGCGCATTGTCCTTGCCGCGGAACATGACGCCGACATTGGTGGCGTGCTCCTTGGAGGAATAGAAATCGGTATAGCCGGACACCGCGATCGGCAGATGCAGCGTGACATCCGCCATCGGCACCAGCGTGCGCCGGCGCAATTTGTCATTGTCGCGCAGTTCGGGATGATCGTGGCGCAGCAGCTCGCTGATCCGCGCCCGCGTCCGCGACCACACCTCCGGCCCGAGCGCCATGAACGCGTTGAGCGATGCGCTCGCGAACACGCCGGGCTCGACCACGTCGATCCGGCAATCCTGCGCGAGCTGCCAGAGATCGAGCACATAGTCGCCGATCGCGACGCCAACGCGCGGGGCGAGCCCGTCCTTGGCGGAGAACACGCCGTAGGGGAGATTCTGGATCGGGAATCCGAGGTCGGATCGACCGGGATGAAGGAGCGAAGGGTGGGATCGTTGGGGTGGGGCACGGTGTGCTGCGTCCTTTCTTCCTTCTCCCCTTGTGGGAGCCGAGACGAGCGAAGCTCGCTCTTAGGTGGCGCGCAAAGCGCGCCGGATGAGGGGTCTCTATCCGCATCTCGAAGTCTTACCGTGAGGAGAGAACCCCTCACCCGTCTTCGCTTCGCGAAGCCACCCTCTCCCACAAGGGGAGAGGGGAAGAACCGTCACGGCTTGTTCGGATCGAATCGCTTCTCCAGTCCCTGCCAGCAATCCGCATAATCATCCTGCAAGGTCGCCGACTTCGCCGCGTGCGCGGTGACGCGCTGCGGGTAGCGGGTCTCGAACATGAAGGCCATGGTGCCTGTCAACTTTACCGGCTTCAGCTCGCCATTGCTGGCATGGTCGAAAGCCTGGCGATCCGGGCCATGCGGCAGCATCATGTTGTGCAGGCTGATGCCGCCGGGGACAAAGCCCTCCGGCTTGGCGTCGTAGACGCCGTAGATCAGCCCCATGAACTCCGACATGATGTTCATGTGATACCAGGGCGGACGGAAGGTGTTTTCCGCGACCGCCCAGCGCTCCGGGAAGATGACGAAGTCGATGTTGGCGGTGCCTGCGGTTTCCGACGGCGAGGTCAGCACCGTGAAGATCGACGGGTCCGGATGGTCGAAGCCGATGGCGCCGACCGGCGAGAAGGTGCGCAGATCGTATTTATAGGGCGCGTAATTGCCGTGCCACGCCACCACGTCGATCGGCGAATGCGGCAAGGTCGTCTTGAACAGCGAGCCGCCCCATTTCACGAACAGTTCGGTCGGCGTGTCCTTGTCCTCATAGGCCGCGACGGGGGTGAGGAAGTCGCGCGAATTGGCCAGGCAATTGGCGCCGATCGGCCCACGTTCGGGCAGCGTGAAGGCGCCGCCATAGTTCTCGCAGAGATAGCCGCGCGCCGGGCCGTTTGTCAGTTCGACGCGGAATTTGACGCCGCGCGGGATCACGACGATTTCGCCGGGCTCGGCGTCGATGCGGCCGAACTCGGTGACGAGGCGCAGATTGCCCTGCTGCAGCACGAACATCATCTCGCCGTCGGCATTGTAGAAATGCTGATCGACCATCGATTTGGTGATGAGATAGACGTGCGCCGCCATGCCTCCTTGCGTGTTGGCGTCGCCTGCGGTCGTCATGGTCTGCACGCCCTGCAGGAACGTCATATCCTCTTTCGGAATCGGCGCCGGATCCCAGCGCAATTGCGCGATCGGCAGTTCGTATTCGTGGCATGGCGCGGTGCGCCACAACCCGGCATCGGCCTTCTCAAAACGTCCCGAATGCTTCACCGATGGGCGAATGCGATACAGCCACGACCGCTCGTTGGCGCCGCGCGGCGCGGTGAAGGGCGAGCCGGAAAGCTGCTCGGCGTACAGCCCATAGGCGCAGCGCTGCGGCGAGTTGCGGCCGATCGGCAACGCGCCGGGCAGCGCCTCGGTCTCAAAGCTGTTGCCGAAGCCGGACATGTAGCCCGGCGTGACGCCAACGGTGCTGCGCGAGATCGCATCGGGCGAGGTGTTGATATTCATGGTCATCCTCCTTCATCTTGCGCATGATCTTGTCCGAAAACCGGCACCCACTTTTCGGGATCATGCGCCTTGCAGGGCGGCCCACATTTCCTGATCGCGCTTGTCGGTCCAGATTACGGGGTCGTCGATCCCCGAGGCTTCGTCGAACGCGCGCGAGACGTTGAACGGCAGGCAGTGCTCATAGATCGCAAAGCTGGAAAACTTCGGGTCCATCACCTCGCGCGTCGCCGCCATCGATTCCTTGAGGTTGCGGCCGCGGGCGACCGAGGTCTCGGCCGCGCCATAGAGCGAGGTGACGAAATCGCGCGTCATCGCAATCGCGTCGCGTCCGGTCGCAAGCCCCTTGAGCGCGTCGCCGCGGCCGGGCGCAATCGCCTTGGGATTGAAGGCGCGGATTTCGTTCAGGGTCATCGGCCATTCGCGCAAATGCGCATCGCCGCAATAGCAGGCCGAATGGTATTCGATGAGGTCGCCGGAGAACATCACTTCGGCATCCGGCACCCAGGCCACGATGTCGCCGGACGTATGCCCCGCGCCGAGCTGCATCAGACGCACCTCGCGCTTGCCGAGATAGATCGACATCTCGCCTTCGAAGGTCAGCGTCGGCCAGGTCAGCCCGGGAATGCTCTGGGCATCCTGGAACAGGCGCGGGAAGCGGCCATATTCGGAATCCCAGTCCTGCTGACCGCGCTCCTCGATCAGGCGATAGGTTTCCGCCGAGGCGACGATGCCCTGCGCCTTGTAGGCGGAGGCGCCGAGTACGCGCACGGCGTGGTAATGCGACAGCACGACATATTTGATCGGCTTGTCGGTGACGGTGCGCACCCGCTCGATTACCTTGTTCGCCATCGCCGGCGTCGACTGCGCGTCGAACACCAGGCAGCCATCGTCGCCGACGATGATCGCGGAGTTCGGATCGCCTTCGGCGGTGAAGGCATAGAGATCAGTACCGATCTCGGAGAAGGTGATCTTCTTTTCCGCCATATCAGTGGTGGACGCGAAACCCTTGGCCATCAGTTCGATTCCTTTGCGACGTCTTGTTCATTCGGCTATTGTTGTTGCTGCTGTTGCTGCTGGCCGGCATCGAGCATCCGCCGCTTGGCGAGCGCGATGGCTTCGTTCAGCACCGCGATGTCGCCGATATGGTTGGCGAGCACCAGAACCAGCGCGGCGTCGAGATCGGCGCTTTGCGCCTCGCTCAACCCGCGATGCGCCTCGACGATGGCGCGGAAGGCGTCGTCGGGCTTTGCGAAATTCGAACTGGTGGACAGCGTCATGACAGTCCTCGATTGAGACCCGCCGCACGCGCCAACGCCGCATCGAGCGCCGGCCGGGTCGGATGCCGGAAGCGCGCCGCGACATAACCGTCGGGCCGCAGCAGATAGGCCGTGCCGGCCTCGGCGTCGTAGCGCGTACCCGCAAGACCCCTGGTGTCGGCAAGGCCGTCGTCGCCGCCGATGCGAATGGTTTCGACGCCTTCGGGCGCATCGATCGCGGCACCGTTGCCAAATTCCAGCAATGTGAACTGCGCTCCCTTGCCAACGAAGGCTTCGGTCAGAAACATCGGCTGGCCGCTCGCTGCCGCAATCGGCGCATCCGGCATCGACGCGCCGGGCCGCGGACCACCGCGCCACGTATCGCGATCGGCGGTCGAGAGCGGCGTGTCATAGGTGGAAGGCACCGACAGCCGTCCGCCATTGACCATGCGCTTGCCGAATTCGGTTTCCTTGGCCAGCGACAGCACCGCCTTGCGCAGCCGCGCCTCCTGCTGCGACACCGGCGCCATGAAATCGGTCGAGCGCGTGGACTCGCGGATGTTTTCGTCCGCCGCCGCGCTGCGCTCGGTGTGGTAACTCTCCAGCAGCGCTTCCGGCGACGACCCGCGCAACACGCGATCGAGTTTCCAGGCGATGTTCTCGGCGTCTTCGAGGCCTGAGTTGGCGCCGCGGGCGCCGAACGGCGAGACCTGGTGCGCGGCATCGCCGGCAAAGATCACCCTGCCGTGCAAGAACTTCTCCATCCGCCGACACTGGAACTTGTATAGCGAGATCCATTCGAAATCGAACTTGTCGTGGCCCAGCATGCGCGCGATCCGCGGCCGTACATTTTCCGGGCGCTTCTCGACGACAGGATCCGCATCCGGATGCAGCTGCAGGTCGATGCGCCAGATGTCGTCCGGCTGCTTGTGCAACAGCGCGGAGCGTCCGGCGTGGAACGGCGGATCGAACCAGAACCAGCGCTCGGTCGGAAACGCCGCCGTCATCTTGACGTCGGCGATCAGGAACTGGTCCTCGAACACTTGGCCGGCGAACTCCGCGCCAACCATCTGTCGCAACGACGAGCGGGCGCCGTCGCAGGCGACGACGAAGCCGGCATGCAGCCGATACGGTCCGTCAGGCGTTTCGATCGTCAGCAGCACATGGTCGTTGCGCTGTTCGAGGCCGGTCACCTTGTTGCGCCAGCGCAGGTCGATGCCGGAAAGCTCCTGGACCCGATCGACCAGATAGGCCTCGGCATAGAACTGCTGCAGGTTGATAAAGGCCGGCCGCTTGTGGCCCTCCTCCGGCAACAGGTTGAACTGGTAGAGCTGCGAGGCGCCGTGAAAAATCTTGCCAACGCTCCAGACCACGCCCTTGTCGACCATGCGCTGGCCGACGCCGAGCCGGTCCCAGAATTCCAGCGAACGCTTGGAGAAGCAGATCGCGCGCGAGCCCTCGCCGATCCGGTCGGCATCATCGAGCAGCACCACGGATTGGCCGCGCTGCGCCAGATCGATCGCCAGCGACAGCCCGACCGGCCCGGCGCCGACCACGACGACGGGATGTTCGGCCACATCAGTGCCCGCCCGATCCTGGTCGGGGTGCCTGCGGTAGCCGAACTGGGTTTTGGTCTGGACCATCGGAAGGTTTACTCTGGCCAAGGGTGCGCGGACTTGCTAAATTAGTCGCATCTGCAACTATCTTAAACCCGCTGGCGCCCCCGGCGTCAACTCAAATTGGAGCGATTTTGGCCAACGCGTCGTCCAGCGAGAACAGCGCCCGACCCCGATCCGCGCCCGACAGCGGCGCGCGCAAAGACGGGGATAAGGATGGAACGCCATCGAAAGCCGCAAAAAACGGCGGCCGTCTCGATCTCTTCAAATTCGTACCCTTCCGGCTGAACCGGCTGGCGGCGGAAGTCTCCTCGGCGCTCTCGGCCGAATATCAGGCGCGGTATGGGCTCGACATTCCGGAATGGCGCGTGCTGGCGACGCTGGGTTTCCGCGTTGAGCCCTGCAGCGCGCAATACATCGCCCATTGCACCCGCACCCATAAATCGACCATCAGCCGCGCGGTCACCACGCTGATGAAACGGCAAATGATCGAGCGCGTCGAGAACGAAGCAGACCGCCGCGAATTCCGGCTGCGCATGACCGGAAAAGGCAAGGCGCTGTACGAGGAGCTGATCCCGCGACTGCTGCGCCGGGAGCAGGAGATATTGTCGTGCCTCTCCGCGCCGGAGCGAAAGGCGCTGGCCGCGCTGCTCGGCAAGATCGAGGCAAGCCTCGATCTTGTGCAAGACAGCGCCGAGGCGGATGCGAAGGAAGCGTATTAGTTCACGCCGTCATTCCGGGATGGTCCGCAGGACCAGACTCAGATGTGCAATTGCACATCGGGGAATCTCGAGATTCCGGGTTCTCGCTTCGCGAGCCCTCAGATGCGCAATTGCGCATCGGGAATGACGCCGATGGCGTCACTTCACCGCCGTCACCACGATTTCCACGATATGCGGCGGCTCGAGCTCGACGCCAAGGCAGGCGCGCATCGGCGGGTTGGCCTTGTCGACCCATTCATCCCAGGCGCGGTTCATCTCGCTTTTGCGCTTCATGTCGGTGATGTAGACGATCGCCGACAGGATTTTGCTCTTGTCCGAGCCGCACAGAGCAAGGCTCTCGTCGATGCGGGCGAGCGCCTTGACGCTCTGCTCGTACATCGAGGGCGTGACAGGATCCGGCGCGACCGCGACGGTGAGCACCAGATCATCGTGAACGACGGCGCGGCTGCGGGTTGGCGTGAGGCCGGGAAAGCGCTCGATCATGGCTGATTCCGTTGCATTACGCGTGTGCTCCTACTTCACGAACGAACGCGACGGCGGCAGGTGCAAGGCAAACGCATCGACCTTGTCGCTGGCGCGCGGATAGATTTCGCTCACGATCGGATCATGGCCGGGAATGAAACGGTCGGGATGGCCGGCCAACTTTTCAACGATCTCCCAGCCCTGCACCATGTCGCCGACATTGTAGACGATCGGAAACGGGCTGCGCTTCTGCAGGTTGGCGTAGTAATGCGCGGCGTCCGAAGCCAGCACCACGGGTCCGCGCGCGGTCTCGACCCGCACCACCTGCAAACCATCGGAATGGCCGCCGACGCGATGCACGGTGACGCCGGGCGCGATCTCGCCATCGCCATTATGGAACGTGACGCGCTCGCCATAGACATGGCGCACCATCAGCGTGACGTGTTCGACGGAGAATGGATGCCTGATCAGGCCGTTGCACATGCAGCGCCCGGTCGCGTAGCTCATCTCGCGATCCTGCAGATGGAAACGGGCGCCGGGGAAGCGGTCGAGATTGCCGGCGTGGTCGTAATGCAGATGGGTGACGACGACGTCCTTGATGCTGTCGGCCTTGACGCCAAACGCCTCCAGCGCGTCGACCGGATTGAGGTTGAGCTTGCGCGACCGCGCCTTGGCTTCCTCGGCGTTGAAACCGGTATCGACCAGGATCTCGCGGCCGTGGCCGCGGATCAGCCAGACGAAGTAATCGAGGTCCTGCGCCGTGGTGTCGTGCGGATCCGGTATCAGGAAATTCAGATGAGGGGTGCGCGGCGACATCGTCGCATAGCGCAGTGCGTAGATTTCGTAGGCATTTCCCATCGGTGTCACTTTTCTTGAGGTTTGAGTTTTGGCCGACGTCCACAACAAGCCATCGTCATCCGCAAAGGTCAAACCGGCAGTGCGAATAACCATCACATGACAGCGGCGGGCGCCCCCAATGTGAGCCCCGGTTACACCGCCGGTGGCCGGCCGGGCACCAGGGCCACGGCTGGCACCTCGGGAAGGGTTCACGCAACCACCGGATGATCACGCACCGCAATTTCACGACGAACGGGATTTATTCCGCTTCAATCCCCAAGGAATCCCCAGAGGTTCGTCGCGGGTTCGTCGCGGTGAATTGTCGCAATTAACGTCGCCTTCGCAAGTGGTTGACGGCCTGCGGGGCTCGTTTGATAATGCGGTTTGCGTGGAGTATGGTCGCCGCGGCGCAAGCTCGGATCGGCGCTTTTTGGCTGGACTGCGGTGATAATGAAAATCCGCCTTGCATTGCTGCTCACAGTGATTTTTTCCGTGGCGTCGATCGCCCCGTCGTTCGGGGCCGGCGAGCGCTTTGCGCTGGTGATCGGCAATTCGAAATATCCGGACGCCGAAGCGCCGCTGAAAGAGCCGATCAACGACGCGCGCGATGTCGCCGAAGAACTCAAGCGCGACGGCTTCAACGTCGATATCGGCGAAAACCTCACCGGCGACGGCATGCGCCGGGCCTTCGAGCGCCTGTATGGAAAGATCAAGCCCGGCTCGGTCGCCCTGATCTTCTTCTCGGGTTTCGGCATCCAGGCGAACCGCCAGAGCTACATGATCCCGGTCGACGCGCAGATCTGGGCCGAGGCCGACGTTCGCCGCGACGGCTTCAGCCTCGAGATGGTGCTGGGCGAGATCAACAGCCGCGGCGCCGGCGTCAAGATCGCCCTGGTCGACGCCTCCCGGCGCAATCCGTTCGAGCGCCGGTTCCGCAGTTTTTCCGCCGGACTTGCGCCGGTCATTGCGCCGAACGGCTCTCTGGTGATGTATTCGGCGGCCCTTTCGTCGGTCATTTCGGATAATGGCAGCGATCGCAGCCTGTTCGTGCGGGAACTGCTCAAGGAAATCCGCACCCCCGATTTGATGGCCGAGGAAACCTTGAATCGCACCCGGGTCGGCGTCACGCGCGCCTCGCGCCAGGAACAGGTGCCGTGGATTTCGTCGTCGCTGGCCGAGGATTTCTCCTTCATCCCGGGTGGTGGCGCAGGGCCGAAGCCTTCGAGTCCGCCCCCGCCGGCCCCGCCTCCGGTTGCCGCCGCCCCCTCTCCGCCGCCGGTCGCCGCCGCTCCGTCGCCTCCTCCCGCTCCGACACCGGCGCCTGCTCCGGCAGCTCCTTCCCCCGGAGCCCAGGTGGCCATTGCGACGCCAGCACCGCCGCCGCCTGCACAGCCGCCCGCTCCGCCGCAGCCGCCAAAACAGGTCGAAGTCACGATCCCGCCGCCGGCTCCGCCGGCCAAGCCGACCGAGAGCAACACGGCGATCGCGGCGCTCGCCGATGATCCGACCATCAAGAGCCTCACCGCCAGGCTCAACGACAACCCCGACGATGGAGCCGCGCTGTATCGGCGGGGCCAGGTCTATGCCAGCAAGGGCGCCTACGAACTCGCGATCAAGGACTTCAACAATTCGCTGCGGCTCAACCCGAAGGATGTGGAAGCCTACAACAACCGCTGTTGGGCCCGCACGGTCATCGGCGACCTGCAGGCCGCGCTAAAGGACTGCAACGAGGCGCTGCGGCTGCGGCCGAATTTCGTCGATGCGCTGGACAGCCGCGGCCTGGTCAACCTCAAGAGCGGACAGACCAAGAATGCAATTGCCGACTTCGACGCCGCGCTGAAGATCAACCCGAGATTGACCTCGTCTCTGTACGGACGCGGCGTTGCCAAGAAGCGCAACGGCTCGATCCCGGAAGGCGATCTGGATATTAGCAACGCCAAGGCGATGGATCCGAATATCGTTAAGGAATTCGCCGATTACGGGGTACAGTGACGATTATTTGACGCTAAGTGGCGGCCCCCTCGAACCAGCAGGCGGGCGGCTAGACTAACCGTAATAGGCCGCGACCGGATTGGTCCGGCAGCTCATTTGAATCACGTTTTGGAACCACGCGCAGGAGGGACTGGTAATGTCACAGAGCTCTGGAACAAAGACCCTGACCGGAATCCTTTCGATCGCGACGCTCGGCGCCGCCCTCTGCTTTGGCATGGCCAGCGCGGTTGCCGAGGAGAAGGCCAAGAACGTGACCGAGGATCAGATCCTCCGCGCGCTGGCGCCGGAGAAGAAGCCGCTGACCCGCGGCCTGTCGGTCGGTCCGCAGCAGGTTGATCAGGCCGCAGTCGCTGCCGAAGGGCAGTTCGTCCAGAAGATCCGCGGCCGCTCGACGCGGTCGCTGACGTTCACCGAGCGTGAAGAGATCGCCGCGATCGTCAAGGACAAGCCCAAGATCGATCTGGAAATCAACTTCGACTACAACTCGGCCGATATCAGCCCGAGATCGCTGGCATCGGTTCAGGCGCTCGGCCGCGCATTGTCCAATTCGGACCTGAAAGGCTCGACCTTCGTGGTCGCCGGTCATACCGACGCAGCCGGCGGCGAAGGCTACAACCAGGACCTTTCCGAGCGGCGCGCCGACGCGATCAAGCGCTATCTGGTCGACAAATACGGCATCAACGGCACCGATCTGGTGACCGTCGGTTACGGCAAGAGCAAGCTGAAGGACCCGAACCAGCCGATGGCCGAAGCCAATCGCCGCGTGCAGGTTGTGAACATGGAGAACAAGGCCACTGCGTCGAAATAGCCTGTTCAAGTAGGGCGTGGCGTTGACCTAGATTTTCCGGCTACAATGCGTCCCGCAGCACCCTTGCGGGACGCATTTTGTTTTGGGTTCATTGTGATTTTTCGGTGAACCGGATGCACCCCGCTTCATTTGACTTCCAGTCTGGACTGATCCGGCGATGAAACTCTCCGAATACCTCAAACCTGCGCTCGGAGTAGCGTTCGTTGTCGTGGTAGGCAGCTTCTACTACTGGTTCGAGCACCGCTCCCGTCCCGAGCCCAAGGAGGCGCCCAGCCAGGCGCTGGTGATCGTGACCAAATCCACCAACGCCTGCTTCTCCGACATGGTGCGGGTCACCGGATTTATCGTGCCGCGCCGCGAAGCGCAGGTCGGCGTCGATCAGGAAGGCTCCAGGGTCACCGATGTCTTCGTCCGCGAAGGCGACATGGTGACGGACAATCAGGAATTGGCACGCCTGACCGCACCGCCGCAGCAGCCGGGAGCTCCGGGCGGCGGCAGGAGCGGACCGGTATCGCTGCGCACGCCTGGCCCAGGCCTCGTTACCGAAGTCAGGACCGCCGTCGGGGCGCCGGCCTCGCCGCAGGCCGGACCGATGTTCCGGATTTCCGTCAACAACGAGATCGAGCTGGAGGCCGAAGTGCCGAGCGTCCATCTGCTCAAGCTCAATCCCGGCGCCACGGTGCGGATCAGCCGCGACGACGCGCCCGATCTGGTCGGCAAGATCCGGCAGATCTCGCCGCAGATCGACCGCGCCACCCAGCTCGGCAAGGTCAGGATTTCGCTGAACAACAATCCCTCGCTCAAGGTCGGCATGTTCGCCCGCGCCAATATCGACGCCAAGCGCAGCTGTGGCGTCGCGGTGCCGCGTACCGCCATCGACCGCCTGACCCTGCAGGTGGTCAAGGAAAACAACAGGATCGAGACGCGAAAAGTCCGGGTCGGACTGACATCAGACACGTCTACGGAAATTCTTGAAGGCCTCGCCGTCGGTGAAACCGTCGTGGCCGACGCTGGAACCTCGCTGCATGACGGCGACCAGATCAAGACCATGTTTGCCGACGAACTCGAGCGCACGCGGACACGATAAATGGCTTTGAACATCTCGGCATGGTCGATCCGGAACCCGCTTCCGTCCATCGTCTTTTCAATCATTCTTCTAGTGTTGGGATGGGTCAGCTTCACCAAGCTCGCGGTCACGCGGCTACCGAGCGCCGACATCCCCGTGATCTCGGTGGCGGTCTCGCAGTTCGGCGCGGCGCCCTCGGAGCTTGAATCTCAGGTCACCAAGACGATCGAGGACGGCGTATCCGGCGTCGAGGGCGTGCGGCACATTTCCTCGTCGATCACCGACGGCCTGTCGCTGACCACGATCCAGTTCGCGCTCGAAACCAACACTGACCGTGCGCTGAACGACATCAAGGACGCCGTCACCCGCGTTCGCGCCAGTCTGCCGCAAAACGTCACCGAACCGCTGATCCAGCGCGTCGACGTGATCGGCCTGCCGATCGTCACCTATGCCGCGATCTCTCCGGGCAAGACGCCGGAGCAGCTCTCCTATTTCGTCGACGACGTCGTCAAACGCGCGCTGCAGGGTGTCCGCGGCGTCGCCCAGGTCGAGCGCATCGGCGGTGTCGAGCGCGAGATTCTGGTCTCGCTCGATCCCGACCGGTTGCAGGCCTCGGGACTGACCGCCGTCAATGTCAGCCAGATCCTGCGCGGCACCAATGTCGACCTCGCCGGCGGCCGCGCCGGTATCGGCAACAACGACCAGGCGATCCGCACGCTCGCCGGCGCCAAGACGCTGAACGAACTCGCCGGCACCATGATCCCGCTGTTCGGCGGCGGCGAAGTGCGGCTCGACGATCTCGGCACCGTCACCGACACCATCGCCGATCGCCGAACCTTTGCCCGCTTCAACGGCGAGCCGGTGGTCGCCCTCGGCATCAAGCGTTCGAAGGGCGCCAGCGACGTGGTGGTCGCTGCCGCCGTGCAAAAACGCATCGATGCGCTGAAGGCGGCCTATCCCGACGTCGACCTGAAGATGATCGATACGTCGGTCGATTTCACCAAGGGCAATTACGAGGCGGCGATCTCGACCCTGTTCGAAGGCGCTATTCTCGCCGTCATCGTCGTGCTGTTGTTCCTGCGCGACATCCGCGCCACGATCATCGCCGCGATCTCGCTGCCGCTGTCGATCTTCCCGGCGTTCTGGGTGATGGATCTGCTCGGCTTCTCGCTCAACCTCGTCAGCTTCCTCGCCATCACGCTGTCGACGGGTATTCTGGTCGACGACGCCATCGTTGAAATCGAAAACATCGTCCGCCACATGCGCATGGGCAAGACGCCCTACCGCGCGGCGTTGGAAGCCGCCGACGAAATCGGCCTCGCCGTGATCGCGATCTCGCTGACCATCATCGCGATCTTCGCGCCGGCGAGCTTCATGTCCGGGATCGCCGGGCAGTTCTTCAAGCAATTCGGCATCACCGTGTCGGTGCAGGTGTTCTTCTCGCTGCTGGCGGCGCGCTTCGTCACGCCGGTGCTGGCGGCCTACTTCCTCAAGGATCACCCGCATGAGGACCCGCCGCCCGGGCGCTTGCTGAAGGGTTACACCAGGCTCGTGACATGGTCGGTGAAACACTACTTCATCACCGTGCTGGCCGGACTTGCGATATTCGCCGCCTCGATCTGGAGCATCACGCTGCTGCCGCAGGGCTTCCTGCCGGCGCAGGACACCGCGCGCTCGCTGCTGGCGATGGAGCTGCCGCCAGGCTCGCAACTCGCCTACACCGAGAAGGTGACGGAGGAAATCGTCCAGCGCCTGCGCAAGCGTCCCGAGATCAAGAGCATATTCGTCGACGGCGGCCGGGTGCCGCCGGGAACGCAGGAAGTGCGGCGCGCCGCGCTGATCATCAACTACACGCCGAAGAAAGACCGCGACAGCAAGCACACCCAGCGCCTGCTCGAGCTCGATATCAGCAAGGAACTGGAAAACGTCCCGGACATCCGGTTCTGGTTCCTCGATGAAAACGGCCTGCGTGCCATTTCGCTCGTCGTGACCGGCATCGACAGCAACATCGTCGGCAACGTCGCCAACGAACTCGCGACCCAAATGAAGCGGATTCCGATCATCGCCAACGTGATCTCGGAAACCTCGCTCGACCGGCCGGAGCTTCGGATTCGCCCAAGGGCCGAACTGGCGGCACGGCTTGGCGTCTCCACCGAAAGCCTGTCGCAGACCATCCGTGTCGCCACCATCGGCGACGTCGGTCCGGCGCTCGCCAAGTTCGATGCCGGCGACCGCCAGGTGCCGATCCGCGTCCAGCTCGAGGACAGCGCGCGCGGCGACCTGCAGATGCTGCAGCAATTGCGGGTGCCGCTCGGCCAGCGCGGCGAGCGCGGCGGCGTGCCGCTGTCTGTCGTCGCCGACATCCAGCTCGACCAGGGCCCGACCAGCATCAACCGTTACGACCGGGAACGGCAGGCCACCGTCGCAGCCGACCTCGTCGGCACCGCGGCGCTGGGCGACGCTACCAAGATGATCTACGACCTGCCCGTGATGAAGAGCCTGCCGAAGGGCGTCAAGGTCAGCCCGTCGGGTGACGCCGAAAGCCTGGCCGAATTGTCGGACGGCTTTGCCACCGCCATCACCGCCGGCCTGATGATGGTCTACGCCGTGCTGGTGCTGTTGTTCGGCACCTTCCTGCAGCCGATCACCATCCTGTTCTCGCTGCCGCTTTCGATCGGCGGCGCGATCGCAGCCTTGCTGCTGACCGGCAAGCAGCTGACCACACCGGTGTGGATCGGCATCCTGATGCTGATGGGCATCGTCACCAAGAACGCCATCATGCTGGTGGAGTTCGCGGTCGAGTCGATCCGCGAAGGCAACAAGCGCGATTTTGCGATCATCGACGCCGGCATCAAGCGCGCCCGTCCCATCATCATGACCACCATCGCGATGGCGGCCGGCATGATGCCGTCAGCGCTGGCATTCGGCGCCGGCGGCGAGTTCCGTTCGCCGATGGCGCTCGCCGTGATCGGCGGCCTGATATTCTCGACGTTGCTGTCGTTGGTGTTCGTGCCGGCGATGTTCATGATGATGGACGATCTCGGCGCGCTGGCCTGGCGCTACGGCAAGCTGCTGCTGGCCTCGGAAGCCGAGAGCGACGATGTTCCGCCGGGCGGCCATCACACCGCACCGCCTCCAGCCAAGGGACCGCCGCCGGTCCCGCCGGCGATGTCGCCCGCGGCGAAGTGAGGGAGCACGCCTAATCACGCGATGCGCCCCACTATTTGCCGGCTTTCCATACCTTTCGCGAAGTGTGTCGAATATGTAGAACCTCGACAGCATCTCGCACCCGATAGAAAATCTTGTAGGGATAGCGAGCAACAAAGATGACCCGAACATCGGGGTTGTCAGTCTGATATCCGATGTGTGGGTGGTCTTTGAGCTGCGCCACCGCCTCACGAATGCTTGTTGCCACATTCCTGGCGCCGCCGGCAGATCGCTCTCTTAGATATTCAAGTATTCGCTCTCGATCGGCGAACGCACCGGGCGTGTAGCGTATCCTCGTCCCTTGTGGCGCTTGTCGGCGTGCGCAATGAGCTCATCCGACACGAATTCTCCACGATCAGCTTCGGCCAAACCTTTCCGGACTGCCGTGCGCTCGTCGTCTGACATTGTGTAGATGCCCGTACGGCGCGCCTCGATCTCCCGGGCGTATTCGGCAAGCTCCTTCTGGTCCTCTTCAGGCCAAGTCGCAGCGTGCTCGATCACTTCTTGGAGTATTCTGTTCATCTGCCGATTATAGCATGGCTGGCGAGATCTGACGACCAGGCCCGCTACTCGTTCCGCGCCACCGTCGTCAGCTTGTTCAGGTTCTGCAGCAGGATGCGCCCGCGCTGCAGATCCAGAATGCCGTCCTTGCGCCAGGCCTGCAGTTGACGGTTGACGCTTTCGCGCGCGGCGCCGACGAACACGCCGAGCTGCTCCTGCGAAATATGCACTTCCGATCCGAAATCGGCGGCCAGCGCCACCAGCCTTCGCGCCAGCCGCACCGGCAGCGGCTGCAGCATGGATTCTTCCATCCGCTCGCTCTGCCAGCGGATGCGCTGGCACAGCAGCGTGATGATCTTGATGGCGACTTTTGGCTCACGTTCGAGGAAGGCGAGGAAATCCTCACGCCGGAGCACGAACAGTTCCGTCGCCTCGCCGGCGGTGGCGTCCGCGGTACGGCTTTGGCCGTCGAGCACGGCGACTTCGCCGAAGAGATCGCCCGAACCCATGAAGTTCAGGGTCAGGCGGCTGCCGTCGGAGGCGCCGGTCTCGATCCGGATCTGGCCGCGGCGGACCCCGTAAAGGGCGTCGCCGGGATCCCCCTTCTGGAACAGCATCTCGCCGAGCCCCAGTTGCTGGGTGTGGCAGAGTCCGGAGATTCGCTGCAGCTCGTCGGCGCCAAGGTCCGCGAACATCGGGTTCATCTTCAAAATGACCGCAAATTCGGCCTGTTTGCTCATTGGTTTGCCTTCCAGTTCGATCCAAAACCGTCCCCAAAGGCCCTAGCAAGATTCACCCCGACCGAAGTGTGTCATAAGTCACATAGCATTGCAGCAGCCTTGGAATAATTTTGGCTTCTTTGAGCGATGTCCCCTTCCGGGATAAGCTCGCTTGTCCGGCTGTGCCCCATCGGGCGCGGCCGAAACCGATGCCGTTTGCCCGGCCTGGAAAGTCGAAATGAGAGCATTGAAATTCGCCGGGGCCGCTATCGGCGCCGTGATCGTCATCATCGGGCTGCTGCTCGTGATCGGCATCCCGTCCGGCTTCATGACGTCGCAGATCCAGGAACGGGTCGAGCGCGAGACCGGCTACAAGCTCACCATCAACGGCGGAACCAGGGTCGGGCTCTGGCCGTCGCTCAACATCACGCTGAACGACGTTGCGCTGCAGGATCCGAAAGATCGCGACATCAACCACCGCCTCACCGCAGCCAGCATCCAGGCCGACGTGACACTGGCGAGCCTGTGGTCCGGCAAACCGCAAGTCACCGAACTTGTCATCGTTCGTCCGGTGCTGAACCTGCCGCTGCAGCGCGAACGCATCAAGGATATCAATCCGCCGTCGAAGCCGGCCGCCGCGATCAAGGGCGAAGCCTTTACCATCGAGCATGTCAGCGTCACCGGCGGCACGATCGTGTTTTCCAATCTGCGCGACCGCGTCGAGAACAAGATCGAGACCATCAACGCCGACATGACGATCGATGCCGGCCGCAAGATCCGGGCGACCGGCAATGCGCGCGCCGGCGAGCACGCGTTGAAATTCGACATCAAGGCGGTGGCCCCGGCACCGCCGCTCGAACGGCAGAACATCCCGACCGAATTCAAGGTCGACGCGCCCGGCTTCCTGCACGGGCAGCTGTCGGGCAAGGCGGAAGTCCGGCTCAACGGCCCGGTGGTGATGATCAACGGCCTGACCGGCACGCTCGGCGACGGCACGTTCAATGGCTGGGCCTCGGTCGATACCGCAAGCAAGCCGCTGGTGAAGCTCGATCTGGATTTCCAGCGGCTCGATGTCGCGATGGGTCGTGGTGACAGCGGTTCGGCGGCGCAGCCCTGGAGCAATGAGACGATCAATCTCAATGGCCTCAATTACGTCGACGCCCAGGCGCGGATCTCCGCGGCAGCGCTCAATGTCGGCGACGCGCGTTTCGCGCCGGCGGCGATCGACGTCACGCTCAACAGCGGCGTGCTGAAGACGCAAGTTTCCAATCTCGGCGCCTATGACGGCAACACCAATGGCGATCTCACTATCGATGCCTCGACCTCCAATCCTTCGTTTGCGCTGCGGGCCGATCTCAACGGCGTGCGCGCGCTGCCGCTGCTGAGGAGTCTGGCCGATTTCGACAAGCTCGACGGCAAGATGCAAACCAAGATCAGCGTGCGCTCCACCGGCAACAGCCAGCGCGCCATCATGGCGGGCCTGCAAGGCACCGCCTTCGTCGTGTTCCAGGACGGCGCCATCAAGGGCCTCAACGTCGCCCAGATGATCCGCTCGCTCACCTCGGGCACCCTGTCCGGCTGGCAGGAGGGCAAGGAGCAGTCGACGGATCTGTCGCAACTTTCGGCGTCGTTCAAGATCGACAAGGGGCAGGCCGTCACCATCGATCTCAACCTGGTCGGTCCGCTGGTGCGGATGACCGGCGTCGGCACCATTGCGCTCGACACCAAGCAGATCGGGTTCCGCGTCGAACCAAAGCTCGTGATGACCACCGAAGGCCAGGGCCGAACCAATGAGCCGGTCGGGTTTGGTATTCCCGTCATGATCGAGGGGCCGTGGGGCGCGCCGAAAATCTATCCGGACATGCAGGGCATTCTGGATAATCCCGACGCCGCCTATGCCAAGCTCAAGGAAATGGGCAAGGGCCTGTTTGGTCCCAATGGCGGCGGCCTCGGCTCCGCCCTCGGCGGCCTGCTCGGCGGACAACAGGGTGTCCCGGGTGGACAACCGGGCGGACCGGGTGGCCAGCAAGGCAGCGGGCTTGAGGGGATTTTGGGTGGACTGCTCGGCGGCGGCCAGCCGGGGGGACAGGGTGGCCAGGGCAGCGGCAGGCCTAACGATCCGCTCGGCGGCCAGCTGGGCGAGGCCATCGGCAATCTGCTGCAGCAAGGTCTGAATAGCGGTCAAGGCGGTCAGGGCAGACCCGCTCAAGGGAGTGCCGGCCAAGCCGCGCCGCGGCCGAACAGCCCGCGCAGCATTCCGATTCCGGGCCAACAGCCCGCTGATGCCGAGCCGGCGGCGCCCGCCGCCCCGACGGCGCAGAATGATGGCGCTCCGCAAACGGACAGCCAGCCGATGAACGACGTCTTGCGGCAGCTGTTTAATCGCTGAGTTTTGCTCCGTCATGGCCAACCACAGCCGTCCCAGGGACGACGTCGCTTCTGCTCGCCTATGCCCGGGCATGACGAGAATCCTGGGATATCCGCCTAAAATCGAAGCTAACCATGTGTGGGATAGGCCACCTGCTCGGCCTCCCAAATCGTGCTAAACAGGCTTAGCCGCGGAGGCACCCGGCTGGGGAATGCTGCCACCGACACACCGATGCGCGCACACCACGCGTGACGCGCATGAGGGTTACGGATGTGAACGCCGCCAAGGATAAGGTCTGGTTCCTGCGTGAGGGCCTGTTCGCGAAATACGTCGTCGCGCTGGTCGGCCTTGTCGTGTTCGTGCTCGCCGTCAACGGCGCGATGGAAATCTGGATCAGCTATCGCGGCATCAAGTCTTCGCTGACCGACGGCATGTCGGAGAAGGCGGAAGCCACCGCCAAGCGCATCCAGCAATCGATGTCGGACCTCGAACGGCAGATCAACTGGGTGACGCGGACCTCTTCCTACAAGATCGAGGACCGCCGCGCCGACTATGCGCAATTGCTCACCCAGGTGCCCTATGTGAGCCAGCTGACGCTGCTCTCAGCCCAGGGCCGCGAGCAGCTCCGCCTCACGCGCCAGACGGTCCACTACGGCAGCAACGCCGATTTCTCCCGCGACCTGCGCTTCACCGAGTCCGCGGCCCGCGGCACCAGCTTTGCGACGCCCTATTTCCGGGACGGGCGGCCGTTCACGTCGATCTCGCTACCGCATTCGGATTCCCAGGTCACGGTCGCCGAAATCAATCTTACCTTCCTGCAGGATTTCTTCGGCGATGCCGAGGTCGGCAGGACAGGCTTTGCCTATATCGTCGACAGCAAGGGCCAGGTGCTGGCGAGTTCGTCGAAGGGCCCCGAAATCGGCAAGGACGTCTCAAGTCTGCCGCAGGTCGCCGCCATCAAGGGCTCGCTGCTGTCGGAGGGCACGGACATTGCCGGCAACGACGTGCTGACGACGGTGAGCGCGGTGCCGCGGATCGGCTGGTTCGTGTTCTTCGAGCAACCGACGGCGCAGGCGCTGACGCCGATCCGCGAGCAACTGTTGCGCATCGCGCTTCTGATCGCGATGGGCCTCGTGACCGCGATCATCGCCGGCACCGTGATGGCGCGGCGGATGCTGGTGCCGATCAACGCGCTGCGCGCCGGTGCGCACCGGCTCGGCGGCGGCGATTTCAGCCACCGCATCGAGGTGAAAACCTCCGACGAGCTGGAAGAACTCGCCGACCAGTTCAACGGCATGGCGAGCCAGCTGGCGGAAACCTATTCCGGCCTCGAGGCCAAGGTGAAGGAGCGGACGCGGGATCTGGCGCAGTCGATCAACGAGCTGAAAGTGCTCGAAGAGGTCGGCCGCGCGGTGTCGTCGTCGCTCGACCTCAACGCCGTGCTGCCGACGGTCGCCGCCCGCGCGCTCGAAATCACCCATGCCGACGCGGTCCTGATCTACGGCTATGACGTCACGAACCGCCAATTCAACCTCACCGAATCGATCGGCATCGACAAGGCGGCCGAAGGCAAGCACCTGGCGATCGAGGCCGACAACTCGCCGCTCGGCGAAGCCGCCGCGCGGGGCGAGCCGATCGCGATCCCTGATCTGGACGCGACAGCGGATCATCCGCTGCGGGACGTCGTGGTCGAGGCCGGTTTCCATTCGGTGCTGGTGGTGCCGCTGGTCGACCAGCAGGGCATTTTGGGATCGCTGGTGGTGCTGCGGCAGAACGCCGGCGAGTTTTCCGACAACCTCATCGGCCTGATGAAGACCTTTGCGCACCAGAGCGTGCTCGCGATGCGCAACGCGCGGCTGTTCAGCGAAGTCGACCACAAGAGCCGCGAACTGGAGATGGCGAACGCCACGGTGCGCGAGCAGGCCGACAAGCTGCTGGAGCAGACCGACCAGCTCAAGGACTGGAACAGGTCGCTGGAGGAGCGGGTCGAAACCCAGCTCGGCGAGATCGAACGCATCCGCCGCCTCGAACGTTTCCTGGCGCCGCAGGTGGCGCAGCTGATCGCCTCCGGCGACGGCCATGAAGGCCTGCTCGACAGCCACCGCCGCGAAGTCACCGTTGTGTTCTGCGACATGCGCGGCTTTACCTCGTTCACCGAGACCACCGAGCCGGAAGAGGCGATGAACGTGCTGCGCGAGTATCACGCCGCGCTCGGCGCGCTGATTTTCAAGTACGAAGGCACGCTCGACCGCTATGCCGGCGACGGCGTGATGATCCTGTTCAACGCGCCGATCCAGTTCGAGGACCACGTCAAGCGCGCGGTGAAGATGAGCGTGGAGATGCGCGACACGGTGGGCGCGCTGACCGAGAAGTGGCGCAACCGCGGCCACAATCTCGGCTTCGGCATCGGCATTGCGCTCGGCTACGCCACGCTCGGCCAGATCGGCTTCGAGCAGCGGCTGGAATATGCCGCGATCGGCAGCGTCACCAACCTCGCCTCGCGCCTGTGCGACGAGGCCAAGGCCAACCAGATCGTGGTAAGCAGGCGCGTCTACGGCATGGTCGAGCAATGGGTCGAGGGCCACCCGATCGACGATCTCAATTTGAAGGGTTTTAACCATCCGATTCTGGCGGCCGAGATTACGAGCTGGCGGGAAGAGGTGGATAATGTGGTGGATGCGGCGTCGGCGGCGCGAAGGCAGAAGAAGTCGTAGTTGCCGTCGTCCCGGACAAGCGAAGCGCGATCCGGGATCCATACCGCGTGATGCACATTGTTGCAGACGGCCTCTAACGCCTGCGCTCTGACGGATAGGCCGCGGCGTATGGGTCCCGGCCCCCGTGCGCAATCGCGCACTAGGCCGGGACGACCTTGGTGTTGGTCGGGCTCCCCGCGCCAAACCGGCAAATCGTCGCAGCACCCAGAAACAGCATCCTTCACCCGCATCGTATAGAACCCGTTGCCCGCCGGATGCGACAAACGGCGGTCAGTTCGCATTCGAGGTCGCGGCCTGGACAGTCCCCAAACACCAGGAGCTTCCCGATGCTTTCCCGCACCGCCTATGTATCCGTCATCACCCTTGCCGCCGCCGCAGCCAGCCTTGCCACCGCCTCGGTCGCGCAGGCCGGGATGATCGGCAATTCCAACTTCGCCGGCTCGAAAACCGTGATCAACCGCCCGACGCCGACGCCGCCCCGCGTGCAGCCGACGCGGCCGATGATCAATTCGAATCTCAAGCTGCATTGCCACAAGTACGTCGATCGGACCACCAATCCGGGCCACCCCGTAATGGCGACCACCTGCCACTAAATGATTCAGGACGACGAACGACATGGAGCCATCAGGCGCCATGTCGTCGTCGGCCCGTCGTGACGAAGATCAAAAATTGCACTTCGCCGCGTTGACGACCTTGATGCCGCCGGTCTTGGGATCGAACTTGGCCTGCTTGCCGACGACGCAACCCTTGCCGTCGAGCTTGCCGTCATCGAACAGTTTCTTGCCGTTCGAATCGTAGATCGCCATGCGGTGCTTGCCCCTTGCGTAAGCGCCCGAGGAAGCGGTGAGCGCGACGGCAACGGCGGCGGTGAGGATGAGAGCTGAGCGGAACATTGCTGTAGACCTTTCGTGTTGAAATCTCCCCATCGGAGACAGTGCAAACGTAAGGTGTTCTGTCGTTCCGCACTGTGCGTGGCGTCACATCGGGTGTGTGTCGTCGGCAAGTGCGGACTCGGTTTTCCAGTATCCGCCTCGCTCCCTCATCGTCGTCCCGGCCTTGAGCTCAGATGCGCAATTGCGCATCTGTGGTCAAGGCCGGGACGACAGCTGTGTTTGTTGTTGCGCCATCGTCCAAATCCAAACGCGGCTTCGCATTCTCGCGACGCATTGCGCCCGAGCTTTGCCAGAAACTTCCCGCCCCCGAAAATGAGAGGGCGCAGGGAAGACCGGGTGCGCGCTGCACCCGCGGTCTCGTGTGCGGTTAGCACAAAACAAATGCACACGAGCATACAGGGCAGCGGAGAACACCCGGCCTTCCCTGCGCAATGGCTTTACGGCTTATGCCGTGATCTCCCCGGAGACGAGTTCTGGGTTGACTCCGTCGCTATCGTTCAGCTCTCGCCTACCCGACAGCTTGACACCTGCAACGGGTGCCAGGACCACACGG